>NZ_LKDX01000030.1:0-55907 GCF_001401795.1 Pseudoalteromonas sp. P1-26
TCTGGTAAAAAGTACCTGACCATGGATGGAGCTGAATAGGTGAAATCAGAGGGTAAACTGGAAATTACAGACGAATTGTTGCTTTATCCTACAGGTTAGGCTGTTGAGTGTTCACACCTTAATTAGTTGCTTTGTACCAAGGTACTTTGTATTTATGGAACTTTTATTATAAGGACATTTTCAATTCATGATTAAAAACATAACCATTACAAAGTAAGACTACTTAGAGTACTCCAAATTTGCGGTGAGTAGGCTGTGTAATTCAAAAAGTAAAGCAAGCTCTAGTTTTCTTAAGAATATGATCATCTGGTTTGTATTGGCTGTAACTTTTATGTCTGTGTTCTAATTAAAGTCTATTCGTTTTAATGATTTTCATTGGCAATCTGCGCTGATAACAGCAATTCCTTTTTCAATTTTACTTATTGTTTTTCTATACAACATTAATAAATTCAAAAGACTATCAATTCCAAATGATAATGGTTTAGTGATTGGAAAGAAAAGCTTGGAGTTTCAAGCTGACGGAATAACTGAAATAAATAGTCTAGGACATTGCTTCTATAAGTGGGAAGCAGTAGAGGTAATTGAAGAACATAAAGGTAACGTGTATATCTTTGTTGATAAATTGTCAGCATTAATCATTCCGGTAAATTCATTTGCTAGTGAAGCTGAAAAAGACGAGTTAAAAGCTTTCGTAAAGAAGTTTTTATAATTAGCTTTTTCATCTGACAATATTTTGTGGAAAGTAATCACAGAGCTACGCTAACACATAGGTGTTAGCGTGCATCATTCATATAATGTGAAGTCAATTAGCTCACTCAACTAACTAATTTAGTGTGGGCTGCACATCTAAGCCATAGCCAAACATTACTGCTAAAACTAATACAACCGATGCTGCGACCATTAGCTTAATTAGTAGTGGTAAACAGAATCTAAACCAATGGCCGTAAGGCACACCTGCCATACCTAAAATGCCCATAAGTACAGCATTGGTAGGGATGATCATATTTGAAAAGCCATCACCAAATTGATAAGCAAGCACGGCGACTTGCCTTGGTACACCCACTAAATCACCTAGTGGGGCCATTAGTGGCATGGTGACATAAGCTTGCCCTGAACCAGAAGGAATAAAGGTATTAAGCAGGGTTTGAATAATCAACATGCCAATTGCTGATATTTCTGCTGATACATAAGAAAGCGGTAATGACATGCCATGTACAAGGCTATGCAGGATTTGGCCGTCTTCTAAAATAAGTGCGATACCCCGTGCAACACCGATTAACACTGCGGTGGTAACAAGATCAGACACGCCCTCTATAAATTTGTTTGCTGCTTCATCAGCAGATAGTTTGCCTAAAATGGCGACAACTACACCCCAAGCAATAAAAACACCGCCTAGTTCGTATAAATACCAGCCCTTGGTTGCGATGCCCCATACAGCAATTGCAAGGGTAATAATAAAGCTGCCTAAAATAAGTTTATGGCGCAGGGCAAGTGCTGGGTAACTTGTTGCTGTTTGATTTTCAAGTGGGCAAGGCACGCCAATCATCATCGATTTTGATGGATCGTTCGCTACCTTTTTGGTGTATTGCCAAACATGATGAAAACCAATGAGCACAAATGGAATAAATATAGCTAAACGTAACCACAGGCCAGAGTAAACTGGGATACCTGCAATTTGCTGTGCGATTAATACGGTAAATGGGTTAAATGCCGATACCCCATAACCAATCCCATAACCCGCGACTATCATACCTACGGCGGTCATTGCGTCTAATCGCATTGCCTTACAAAGCGCGACGAGAATAATAACAAAAGGAATATATTCGCCGGCGGTACCAATACTGCTTGATGCTAAGGCAAAGCAAAACACCACCATAAAGATTAATCGTTGCGGTTTTTTACCGTGTCGCTCTAAAAGCCTACCAATGAGAGCATCAACAGTGCCTGTGGCACGTGCAATAGCTAATACACCGCCAACAATTAACACAAAGAAAATAACATCTTGAGCAGCAGCAAAAGCGCGAGGTATGGCTTGTAATAAATCCCATGGAGTTAAGTAATGGCGCTCAGCAACTGTTTGATAGGTGCCCGCAACGACCATTTCTCGGCCTGATTCACTTAATGTAGTCGTGAAAAAACCTTGTGGTACTAACCAAGTAGCAATAAGCGCAACAACCATCATGCCCAGCAGCAGTATCAGGGTATGTGGAACTTTAAAACGTAAACCCATTTATTCTCCGTAATTATGTTAGGTTAAATTCTTGAAATCATAACATGATAAAAGCTGATAGGTTGTCTCTAAAATGCCCATACTGTTAATGATTGTAATAATTCAGATACAAAAAAGGCCAGAAAACTGGCCTTATAAAGTTTATTTGAATTTTATTTAGCTAACCCAAATGGGTCATCAATGCTATGAGCAGGCTCGGTAAACCAGCGCGGACCTTCGTCTGTCATATAAAAGTGATCTTCTAAGCGAATACCAAACTCATCCGGTATTACTAACATGGGTTCGTTACTAAAACACATACCTGGTGCGAGTGGGGTAGGGTTACCACCAACAAGGTATGGCCATTCATGAATATCTAAACCAATGCCATGGCCTGTTCTGTGTGGGCAGCCTGGTGTTTGATACTCTGGACCCATGCCATTTTCGGCGAGGTACTGCCTTGCAGCATCATCTACTTTGCCACATGCCACACCATTTTTTGCGGCAGCAAAAGCAGCAAGTTGGGCATTTTTCTCGTGCTGCCAAAACATGCGTTGGCGATCGGTTGCTTCACCAAATACATAGGTACGGGTAATGTCAGAGAGGTAATCATGTACTTTACAGCCAGTATCAATCAGTACCACATCACCTTTTTTAAGGGTTTGCGGATCTTTAACACCATGTGGGAAAGAAGACGCAACACCAAATAACACAATACAAAAATAGTTACCCGGCGCGCCGACTTTTTGGTGCGCTTTTTTAATAAAGGCTTCAACCTCAGTGGTGGTGATACCTTCATAAAGCATACTTGCCGTTGCTTTGTGTACTTCTAAAGTCATGTCCATAGCACGTTGCATTAAGGCAAGTTCACTGGCTGACTTATGCATGCGGCAGTGAGCTGTCACGCACTGTGCGTTAACAATGTTGTAATTGCCGTTAGCTTTATTAATACCGTCGTAGATAAAAAACTGTGCGCTTTCATCAATACCAAGGGTCCCATCTTTGCTAATGCCCATTTCTGTAAGAACATCTACACACAGTTGATAAGGGTTTTCGTGTTCTTGCCAGCCACGAATTGGGCCATCAATCACCATAAAATCGTTTAAGCTGCCGATTTCAAAAAACGGTGCTATGTATTGCACATCACCTTTTGCAGGTAAAATAGCGCCAACTAAACGCTCGCTTGCGTACCAACGCATACCCGTAAAGTAGGCTAGGTTAGTGCCTGCATTTAAGTATATTGCGTCAATATTGTTTGCTTGCATATACGCTTGTGCTTTTGCGATACGCGCATGAAATTCGTCATTTTGAATAGGGGTTAAATCTGTTGTCATATCTGACAAAGAGTCAAGCGCCTGCTCTGGCGTTTGTGTGCCAATACCATATGTTGTCATTGTGTACTCCTTGGTTTTTTGTGCATTGTGGCTTGAGTAAACACCCGATGCAAACTCACTGCGACTAATCGCATAATATTCGTATTTATGGACATAACTGTTAGCATGCGCAAAAAATAAGGAGCGACAATGCAAGTTAATTACTTAAAAAGACAAGCTGAATTTAAAGCCTTGCTAGAGCAGCAAGGTTACAGCGCGATGTTAGTACTTGGTCATGAAAATATTCGTTACTTAAGTGGATTTAGCGGTAATGCTGCTTATGCATTAATTACTCAAAATGCGTGTGTGTTGATCACCGATTACCGATACCACCAACGTGCAATTGCTGAAACAACAGGATTTGAAGTTGTTTGTCGAGACAGAGACAACGAAACCCTTGGCCATTGTATAAATAGACACCTTAACCCGAACAGCAATGTCGCATTTGATGCAAGTTATGTCACGGTAGCAATTTGGCAAGGTGTGGCAGATGAGCTAAGCGGCCACACTTTAACAGCGGTAAACGGTTTAATTGAAAAACTAAGACGCGTTAAAAATAGCTGGGAAGTTGCACAAATTAAAGCTGCTGCAGCCATCGCTGATGAAGCATTAGCACAAACGCTACCTTATTTTAAACCGGGTGTAACTGAGCGTGACCTTGCCTTAGAGCTTGAATTTAGAATGCAAAAGCTCGGTTCAGAAGGAATGTCGTTTGCTACTATTATGCTGTTTGCAGAACGCTCAGCCTTGCCGCATGGTAACCCGTCAGATCAGGTTTTAAAGCAAGGAGACTTTGTAACCCTTGATTTTGGCGCGGTTGTAAATGGCTATCGCTCTGATATGACTCGCAGCTACATTATTGGCGAAGCATCAGAAAAACAAACCCGTATTTATAATACCGTACTCGATGCACAAAATGCGGCACTAGAAATGGTCAAACCGGGTGTTAATTGTTTAGATTTAAATGCTATATCAAACAAGGTAATTGCTGAGGCGGGCTTTGGCGAATACGCCGGTAAAGGTCTTGGCCATGGTTTAGGGCTATTTTTGCATGAAGTACCATTTATTAACACACTGACAGACTACAGCCTTGAAGTTGGTAATGTGATCACCATTGAGCCTGGCATTTATATACCAGGCTATGGTGGTGTGCGCCTTGAAGATGACATAGTTGTCACCGAATCTGGCTTTGAGGTGTTAACCCATGCGCCTAAGCCATTTGTAATCTAGTTCTTAAATTAAAGGTTATTTTTTAGCATAAGCTAAGCGGGCTAAACGTTCAGTTACATGGTAACTATCAAGCCCGCTCACTGCGACTGTATCAATAGCTTCAATATCGACAAAGCCATCTTCTTGCAAGCAAGCCTCATCTAAGTAGATATCGGTTATTTCACCTATGATCAGCTCCGTGCCATTGATGGCAAGGTGGTGGTGTTCTTTAAGTTCAAGTGCATATTTAAGCTTACTTTCTTTAACAAAAGGCGATGTAAAGTCATTTAGGTATTCAGTACTGAGCCCTGTTGCATCAAATTCAGACTCGTCCTTGTCGTAGCGTGCCGATGTTTGATGTGCTTTGTTGTAAATGTCTTTGTTTACATGATTAATCGTGTACTGCTTGGTGGCTAATAAGTTTTCTAGGGTATGGCGAGGCACTGAATGGGGCCTAATTATCATACCCACTAAAGGGGGATGTGCCCCAAGGTGAAATACTGAACTTACAATCGCTAAATTAGTTTGGCCATTATTATCTTGTGTGCCGACTAAGTTGGCACTTTTAAACCCCGACAAACTATTAATTAGATGGGCGCGGTAGCGGTTTTCTAAATCAGCAATGGCTTGTTTTGTTAAATGCATAAATTTCCTGTTACCAGTCTATGGGTTTTCCTTGCCAGTCAAAGTAGGCAGGGTTGTGTGATTGTTGTAAATAGTCAGCATCACTTATCAATGAATACAATTGCTCGGCTACAAACTCACGGGTAAATAGCTTTCCTTCGGGCACATTTGCCTGAAAAGGTTTTGATAATGGCGTATCAGTAGTACCTGGGTGAAATAACACGCAGTGGCATTTTTTATGGCGTCTGCTAAGTTCAATTGCTGCAGATTTAAATAACATATTTAATGCCGCCTTCGACGCTCGGTAGCTATACCAACCGCCTAAATTGTTATCACTAATGCTACCAACACGTGCACTAAGGGCACACACCACAGTTGAAACTTGTGTCTTCAAAAGCGATGAGAATAAAGTCACACAGCGAATTGGTAGTAGAGCATTTGTCGTCATGCTATTTATAAAGTGCTGCTCAGATATTTGTTCAAGTTTACGTTCAGGCGCATTATCTGGATCATGCAATAGGCCGTTAAATATCATCAACTGGGCCAAATCATAGTTGCCAAAAGCAAGTTCTTTAGCAATGCCACTCAAGCTTTGCTCTGAGTAGTCAGTAGTAAAATGCTGGTGGCTTATCTCATCGCTTACAGATTCATTAAAACTTGCCTTAAATTCACCTCGACTGATGGTTACGATATGACCCGTGTTTATTTGTTTATGAAGAGTAGTGAAATAAGCATTTGCAATTTCACTGCTTGCACCGCACATAATATAGAGTTGCATTTTTGACCTGTTCTAAAAATATTTGAAAATTTTTTCGCTCAAACTCTCACCAACTAATAAAATGATAGTAGCTCTGTTTGTCTTGATCTAACCCTATAAACACATAAAAAAGGCTGGTAAAAATTTGACCATGCAAACTTTAAGGATGCCTTAAATTACGGGGATTTTACCTTTTAAATTGGTAAGTCCATTTTACCAATTGAGCTAGCTTTAACGCTTTGTAGCTGACTAAGCTGCGTATTTATTACACTTTTATGTTTATAGATTGGTTATTCTTTTTTACGAGTATGTTAGAAAATTCGATCTATTAAATTAACGCTGACAATGATATTAATAAAAGGGATCAGTATTTAGCTGCGTTCGTGCTTGGCTAAATACTGTGCAGTAAGTACTTTCAACTTAGTTAAAGAAAGGAGTATGAGAATGAGTGAACAATACGCTGCACTTCGCGGTAATGTTAGTATGCTTGGACAAATGCTGGGTCAAACCATTAAAGATGCACAAGGACAAGCCATTTTAGATAAGGTAGAAGAGATTCGCGCTTTATCTAAATCGTCACGTAGTGGTAACGAAGCCGACAGACAAGCGCTTATCGAAGTACTACACGCTCTCACAGATGAAGAACTATTACCGGTTGCACGCTCATTTAATCATTTTTTGAATCTTGCTAATGTTGCTGAACAATTTCATACCGTATCACGCTTTAATGATGTTGGTTTTTGCCAACTAAACCCTCTCACTCAAACATTAAAAGCGTTAGCAACAGCATCAAAGCAAGGTCAAGTTGATCCTAATCACTTGGCGCAAACACTCTCAAAACTCCACATCAATTTAGTTCTGACGGCTCACCCAACTGAGGTGACACGCCGTACAATGATCAATAAACACGTAGAATTAAGTGATTGCCTTGCCTCTTTAGAGCGTAAAGACAACTTACCTAGTGAACGTGCAGATTTATTAAACCGCATTGCCCAGCTTATTAGCCAAGCGTGGCATACTGACGATATCCGTCGCTCACGCCCAACGCCAATTGACGAAGCTAAATGGGGTTTTGCGGTTATTGAAAACAGCTTATGGCATGCCGTACCGCGTTTCTTACGTGAGTTTGGCGAAGACGTAAAAGCAGAGCTTGATTTAGAACTACCTATTGATTTCAGTCCAATTGAATTTACTTCTTGGATGGGCGGCGACCGCGATGGTAACCCGTTTGTAACTGCTGAAGTCACACAGCAAGTACTTGATCATGGCCGCTGGATGGCACTTGATTTGTATTCTCGTGATATCGAAACGCTAAGCAATGAGTTATCTATGTCGGATGCAAGCGATGAGCTTATTGAGCTTGCAGGTCAAGACTTTGAACCTTACCGTGCGGTACTTAAAAAGTTAAAGAATCAAATTGCTGAAACTGTGACGCATTTGGGCGCTAAAATTAAGAAAAAGCGCACTGATTCTGAAGATTTAATTACTGATATCGCGCAAATTAAACACCCAATCGAAGTGTGTTATCGCTCGCTTATTAAAACCAACATGAAAGTAGTTGCCGATGGCTTGCTGCTTGATGTTCTGCGCCGTATTAATAGCTTTGGTCTGCGCCTTGCAAAACTTGATGTACGTCAGGATTCATCGCGTCATGGTGATGTTTTCTCTGAGTTAACACGTTATTTAGGTTTAGGTGATTACCATCAATGGCAAGAAGAAGACAAACAAGCGTTTTTACTTGCTGAGCTAAATTCTCGTCGTCCGTTAATTCCAAAACATTGGCAACCAAGCCCAGAAGTACAAGAGGTGCTAGATACATTCGATGTAATCGCAGCGCAAGATGCTCAAACATTTGGTTTGTATATTATCTCGATGGCACGTACCGCATCTGATGTGTTGGCAGTACAGTTACTGCTTAAAGAAAGTGGTTGTAAGTTTAACTTACCGGTTGCGCCATTATTTGAAACGTTAGACGACTTAAATAATGGTAAAGAGGTGATCGAATGTTTACTTGATAACACTTGGTACCGAGGTCATATTCAAAACCAACAAAATGTCATGATCGGCTACTCAGACTCAGCAAAAGATGCAGGCATGATGGCTGCTGGTTGGGCACAATATGAAGCTATGGATAAACTGGTTCAATTAGCCGAAAATCGCGGTATTGAGCTTATTTTATTCCATGGCCGTGGTGGTACGGTTGGTCGCGGTGGTGCTCCAGCTGCCCAAGCACTGCGCTCACAGCCTCCAGGTTCATTAAAAGGTGGCCTACGTGTAACAGAACAAGGTGAAATGATCCGCTTTAAGTTTGGTTTACCTGCTGTTGCTCTGCAAAGCTTAAATATTTATGCCGGTGCAGTTCTAGAAAGTAACTTGTTGCCGCCACCAGAGCCGAAGAGCGAATGGCGTGATGTTATGGAGCTTATTAGTGCAGATTCGTGTGAGCATTACCGTCAAGTTGTGCGCCATGATGAAAACTTTGTTCCTTACTTTAGAATGGCAACACCAGAACAAGAGCTTTCTAAACTGCCACTTGGTTCTCGCCCTGCGAAGCGTAACCCGAACGGTGGGGTAGAAAGCCTTCGTGCTATTCCATGGATCTTTGCATGGAGCCAAAACCGTTTAATGCTGCCAGCTTGGTTAGGTGCATTAACAGGCCTTAAAGCTGCGTTAGATAAGTATGGCATCGAGACACTTCATGAAATGAGCTTAAAATGGCCATTCTTCCGTGCTCGTTTAGAGATGCTAGAGATGGTATTTAGTAAAGCTGATACATGGTTAAGTGCGCATTACGATGATGCACTAGTAACTGAACAATATAAGCCATTAGGCGTGAAGTTACGTCAAGAATTGAGCGAGGCGATTGAGCTTGTTCAGTCGCTTAGCCCACAAAAGAGCCTGCTTGCAGACCAACCTTGGATCAAAGAGTCAATCGCGCTACGTAACCCGTACACAGATCCACTTAACTTATTACAAGTTGAGTTACTGCGTCGTTCACGCGAAGCAGATGAAAGCTCTGCAGGCGATATTGATAATGCCTTGATGATCACTATGACAGGTATCGCTGCAGGTATGCGTAATACCGGTTAATAGCTAGTGTCATCGATTAACCTTGCATCAATTGGCAAGCTAATCACAAAACGAGCGCCGTGTTTACATGACTCGGCGCTTATTTTCCCTCTAAGATTATATTTTACCGCATTAAATACTACGTTTAAGCCAAGCCCTAGATGGTTTCCACCTAGATTTGTTGTATAAAAAGGCGTAAATATTTCATGTAGGATCTCATCATTGATACCGACACCGTTATCTTGGTAGGTAATTTCAACCACATGTGTATAGGCTTTAACTGTTACCTCGACAACACCTTTGTCAGTATTAACAAAGCCATGCTCGCAGGAATTAATAATCAAGGTTTTTAATACATCACTTAAAATAGTTGGATACGACGTAATAACACCTTCATCGCCATGAATTTTAAACTCAATTTGTTTACCAAGGTGTTTACTCAAAGGGTATAAACGATGACTAATAAAGCTTGGCAGCTGTATTTTGCTCATTGGTTTATCAAGGTGAATAGACACATTGAGCGCTTTGAATTCTTCGACGATGCCGGCAAGTCGATTAATGCTACTGATCACTAGCTCTTTAGCGCTATTGGTATCGGTAATAAACTTATGAAAATGTTTGCTAGAGAGCTCTCGGGCTTTAAATTTTTCTTCTAAACCTTCCATGTAATCATCTATTAATGAACTGGCTGTCACTATGGTGCCAATAGGGGTATTAAGTTGATGCGCCATACCAGATACTAGTGCTGTTAAAGAGGCTATTTTTTCGATTTCAATCAGATGATCTTGTGTATCTTTTAACTGCTCTAATGCTTTAGTTAATTTTTGTTTTTGTTTGTCTATGCTGTTAATGGCGATAAGTGAGCCAAATAAAATAACAACTAAACAGATGCTTACTACAATCGTGAGATCTTTAAATGCATTGGCTTTAGTGGCTTTTATTTGTTCTGCACGAGTCAGGTTAGAAATTCTTACTTCTTTTGCGGCAACATCGGCTTCTGCAAGTGCTTTTGCTAAATTCACTTTGGCTTGTCTGGTTAAAATAGCGGCGTTAATGTACGAATATTGTTTATAAGCGCTAAGTGCATTTACATAATTTTTTTGTTGCTCGTAAAGCTCTGCAGTTAATTTGGCAATCGATAACAGGGCTTCAAAATTAGTATGGCTAACAGTGTGAGTATCAACGGATGCAAGCGTTGTGAGTGCTTTATCAGTATGTCCTTGTGCTTCATACGTTTCTGCTAAACATAAAATAATATTAAGTTGCTCATTCTCAAGCTGTTTATTTTCAATAAGCGTCGAAGCTTCGTTGAGTACCTTTTCTGAGTCTTCTAAAAAACCCTGAAAACGTAATACTTTGGCTTTTAGAACCAGGCTTGAAGCAAGGTGAGTGGTGTAGTTGTGTTGGCTTTGCAGCCCGATAGCTTCATTGATAATCTTGAGTGCTTCTGGATACTGTTTTAACCCAATTAAAGCTAGCGCTAAATTATTACTTGCAAATGATTCGTTGAGAGTTTGATTTTTACTGTGGGCATAATCTCGATAGTATGTGAACGAGTCGGCAGCTTCTTTATAACGGTTTAAACGTAGCTTTACCAAAGCGATATTATTTTCTGTTTGATAAACTAAACGCTCATCTCGAGATTGTGCAAATGGCATGGCATCGCGATAGTACGCTAAGGCTTCTTCATATAGACCTAAGCGCGCATAAATCCCACCAGAAATATTGAAATAGCCATACATGAGGTCTTTTTCATCAGATTGAGAAACCATATTCATGTACTTAACAATGGTTTCCATGGCTTGTTCAAGCCTGTCAGTCTCAAGCAAAAACCAAGCTTTATAATTAGTGACTATAATCTTTTGTTCTAGTGTTAGTTCGGTAGTTTCAATCAGCGCATTGACAAACTCAAGCCCTTCTTGAGGTGAACTGGCGTAGCTTTGCCTTATTGAGGTTCTAAGCTTTTCAAACTCTTTAATCGGCATCGCTTTAGGTGTTGTTGAAATTAATAAAATCAACAAGGTAAAGCCAAATAATATAACCAATCGCGCTTTCATGACACACCAATCCATTTAAAAATGAGCATAAAAAACGCTCACCCATTTTGCTGTCTAAATAACGCTAAATATTATAAATTTTAATTAAATATAGGTTTATCTGAAAAAGCTGATTCTATGAAAGGAAAACTCATACTTGTGTCTAAAGTAAATAAGATATGAATTTGCATAACAACTCTTTAAAGTGGATCTAATCCTAAAATCTGAATTTTATGACTGGTCATACCTATTTTATTGCTAGGTATTGACTAGAGAGGCGATATTAATAAAATAGCCCAGCTTTTTGATTCAGCTACCGTTAAGCCAAATTAACCCCCACGCTTTTTTTAGAGTAACTTATGCCAAACGTGTCTACTTGCATCACTTATGATGCATCGACGTCACTCGTGATGATGACGTTAAGAGGGACTGCTAGTGCACAGGATGTGATAAATTTTTACCAAATCGCCCAGCAATACTCAGTATTATATGGGTCAGATAAAATACTCGTTGATGTGTCTGAGTTGACGCACAATTTCGCACCTGCTGATTTATTCACCATTATGCCGGCAGTAGCAAACTCTTTGAAAGAAGCTGTTGTAGCAATTGTCGTAAGTTTTGATGGTTTTATGCACGACTTATTTATGCAAAAAGCAAAGCGCTATAACTTACAAGCTGAAAACTTTGAATGTTTTAACAAAGCAAAAAATTGGCTGGTTCGTCAATAATTGGTCGAGCTAGTCATCGCTATTTTGTTGTGTATATCTGGGCTTACAAATACCGCTAATTTTTAGCTTTTATTGTGCGATTTACCTTGATGTTTACCGCCAAAACCTAGCAATTCATTACGTAACCTTTTAAACTGTTTAGCCAATTAATAATTATAATTTGTTATGACAGCAACTAGGATAGATGCAAGCAAACTAGCTCAAAATTCAGAGCCGTTTAGCTTCAATGATCAACAAAAAAATTCTCTTTTTGCCCAGCTTAAACAGCAACGTGGCATCTTATCTCAATCTGATATTTCTTCTCTTTGTCAGCAGTTTCAAGTTAGTCAACTTGAGTTACTAAAAGCCTGTGTACCCGTCGCAAGTTTATTTTCTGTCGCGCCTATTTCTAAATTCTATGTGGGCGCCATTGCAGTTGGGTTAAACAAGCAAGGCGAAACAAACTTCTATTTTGGCGCAAATGTTGAGTTTTCTCATCAAGCATTGAGTTTGGTCGTTCATGCTGAGCAATCAGCCATTAATAATGCATGGCTTAATGGCGCGCAAGCAGTGTTAAAAATTGCTATTAGCGATGCACCTTGCGGTTACTGCCGTCAATTTATGAATGAATTGAGCACCGCAGACTCACTTGAGATTTTATTGCCTGAACGCGATTTTAATCTTCATGAGTTATTACCTTATTCATTTGGCCCGAAAGACCTAGGCAATGAAGCGTGTTTATTTTCTAATAAGCAAAGCGATAAACAGTTTACTGAGCTTTCGATTGATGATGCTAAACTTATTCAACTGGCACTCAATGCATACGTGCCTTACACAGGTAACTTTAGTGCGGTTAAATTAACGACTTTTGATGAAGGTGACTTTTACGGAAGTTATGCTGAAAATGCGGCCTATAGTCCAAGCCTTTCGCCATTACAAAGTGCATTGAGTCAGTTTTATCTTGCGGGCTTAACCTTTGATGATAAAACAGTTAAGTCAATCACCTTGTTAGAAACACAAGGGGCAGAAAATCAATATGAGGTGGCTAAAAGTGTGCTGGCAAGCTTTGCAAACCCACCAGCATTTGAGCACTGTGTTGCTAAACTAGTTGAAGGTTAGTCTAGCAATAGTTTTGCAGCTTCAATGACGACGGCGACTGATTTTTTCTCAATCTCGCCGTGGTCAACATTCGGAATTTCTTGTTTAGTCCGATTTACTAATACCCCTGCAACACAGGCTGCGCGTAAGCCAAGGGCAGCACACATAGTAAATAGTGTTGCTGATTCCATTTCATAATTCATCACGCCTAGTTTTTGCCACTCTTCACAGCTGCCTTGGAATGAGCGAGGAACATAGCCAGAATAAGTATCGTAACGTTCTTGACCCGGGTAGAACGTATCACTCGATGCAGTAATACCAATGTGGAAATTAATTCCTAGCTTATCACATGCATTTACCATCGCTTGTGTTGCAAAGAAGTCAGACACAGCAGGGTAGCTTAGTGGTGCGAAATGCTGGCTAGCACCATCTAAACGAACTGAAGCTTGGCTAATTAAAATGTCGCCTTCGTTAATGTGTGGCTGAATTGCACCGGTCGTGCCAATACGCAAAAAGGTATCAATACCTAGCTGAGCAAGCTCTTCAACAGCAATTGATGTAGATGGACCGCCAATACCGGTAGAACAAACTACAACGCTGTGCCCGTTTAGCTCACCTCGGTATACATGAAATTCACGGGTCTTCGCTAAGCATTCAGGGTTATCGAGAAGTGTTGAAATGCGTGCTGAGCGGTCAGGATCGCCAGGGACAATCGCAAGGGTTGCGCCGTTTAAGTCCTGACGAGTAAGCCCTAAGTGAAATACCTTTTCCATTATTAAACCTTATTTTTGTCTAAAGCGTAATACTTTAATCATATGTGTTTAAAGTACAGGACAGATGTCCTATTAGATCACCAATGTTGCAAGAATTGCACAGATAACCTAAACCTAAAGAAGTAACGATAAAAGAGGATATATTATGCCTGCTTCATCTTCTATGAGTAAACACCATGAGTTTGCACGCTGTTTAGAAAGCTCGAAAATTTCAATTGGTGCGCCTTTTCATTGGTTAGCACTTGCATTTAAAGATATCGCTAATGCGCCCATACTGAGTCTAGTCTACGGATTAGTATTTACCTTGATACCTGCCACTATCATGTATTTTGTTTATCAGTTTGATACACACTTAGTTATATTACCTGCTGTAGTTGGCTTTGCATTAATTGGCCCTGCCTTTGCTGCAGGACTTTACGATGTTGCTTGGGAGCTTGAAAAAGGCCACAAACCCACCTTGATGCACAGCCTTAAATCGATGTTTAGAAACCCAGCAGGTGAATGGGGCTTTGCAGTGTTATTAATGGTAATTATGATCGTTTGGATGCGCTTAGCTGCGCTTATTCATGCATTGTACCCGAACGTTGTAAACCCGAGTTTCGAGCAGTTATCTGCGTTTTTAACGCTCGGTAGTATTGTCGGTGGTATCTTACTGGTCACTGTATTTGCTATCTCAGCGTTTACTCCACAAATTATGATGGAACGCCGTGTTGATATTATGACTGCGGTAATATCTTCAATGAACGCGGTTAAAACAAATTTTGGTGCCATGGTTGTCTGGGCTGGTTTGATACTATGTTTGGTATTTGTCGGCTTTATTACAGGCACTGCTGGGTTTATTGTCATTATGCCTTTATTGAGCTACGCCAGCTGGCATGCATACATTGCCGTTATCAAAACTAAGAAGCCAAGAGGCTACGAATAATGAGTATTCACTTCGTTTGAATATAAATCTATAGCGGCAATCACCTAGGTTGCCGCAAAATTTGACTTTCTTTTCGCGCATGTTATACCTGCCAAAATACAGCGCTCTTATTTGACTAGAGCAGTTTAAATTCATCTGCATTAAAATTATAACCATTTAATATCAGTGAGTTATAGGTTTGGTTGAGCAAGTGATTGTTGAGTCTCAAAAATCCAGACTATACACAAACCTGATTGCGTAAGTTTTTTAATTACGCATGAATATGCAGATAAAGATCAGCGGAGTAGAGATGAGTAACACACAAAAAGCCTTCCACGAAAAACTAAGTCAGTGTCTTTGTCCTCCTGGCGATGGCGTATTTACAGTTAATACAGCAAAAGAACGTAAAGATGCGCTGCGTACTAAATTATACGGCCAAACAGATAATGTTGATGTGCTTTGGAAAGAGTCACTTGAAACATTGGCAGAGTCTGAGCACAAAGCGGTAATTTTAGGTATTAGCTCTGATTGTGGCGGTGGTATTTTACGTGGTGCTAACTGGGGTCCACTATTTTTACGCTCTACCTTGATTGATCAACAACCACAAGCGCGCGCTTTTGATTTAGGTGATGTTCGTGTGATCCCGCATTTATTGCATGATAAATACCTTAACGATGCAACCATTACAAACTGTCAAAAAGCGTTATATGCTGATGAAGACAGCGAATATCATGTATCGCCTTTGTCTATCACTGAAGATGTCTGTGATGGCTTTTATGCAAATTACCCAGATAAGGGTATTTTTGGTATCGGTGGCGACCATTCAATTAGCTACCCGCTGACTAAAGCTTACTTAAAAGCAAAACGTGACGCAGGAAAGCGCACTGCAATCATTCACTTTGATGCTCATACAGACTTATTAGTTGAACGTTTAGGTATCGATTTATGTTTTGGTTCGTGGTGTACACATATTCTTGAGTACTTACCAGCCCCACGTAACTTGATTCAATTTGGTATTCGCTCTAGTGGTAAGCCTAAGCAACACTGGGAAGACACGTTTGGCGTTAAACAACATTGGGCACACGAAATCATCGAACGTGGCGCTAAAGCTGTTGCCGAAGAAGTTATTGCGCAGCTAAAAGCTGATAATGTTGATGAGCTTTATGTGAGCTTTGATATTGATGCACTTGATGAAAGCTTTGCTTCAGCGACAGGAACACCAGAAGCCGGTGGTTTAACACCTCAGCATGCATTAGACATTCTAGTTGCATTGGCTGACGAGTTCCCAATTACTGGTGCTGACATGATGGAAATTGCACCATTTACCGACAGCTCACTAATCGGTCAGACAAGTTCTGAAACAACTCTAAGAGAAGGCGCTAAAATCTCAGCATTTTTAATTAATGCAATGAATAAGTAATTGACTCTAGAGCGGAAACCCCATGTTTCCGCTCATTCCTTTTTACTAAAAAATATTTCAATATCTGCAACTCCGAGCTATATTATTATAAAAAATAATTATAATTTATTTGGTATCGCTCATTATGCGCTCAATTATCACCTTGTCATTGCTGCTTTTTCTGCAACCTTGTTTTGCAGCAATTACTGTGGTGACCGAAAATTTCCCTAATTTCCAATACCTAGATGAAAATGGCGAATTAACTGGCACTGTAGTTGATAAAGTTAAATCAGGTTTAGATAAAAGTGGCGTGGATTATGAGGTGTCAGTAAATTCTTGGTCAATTTCGTATAACGCTGCATTGCGTGATAGCAATACCTGCATCTTTTCTATGGCAAGGCTTCCGGCACGCGAAGATAAGTTTACTTGGGTAGCGAAAATTGGTGGCTTTTCAGCGTCATTCTATTCGTTTAAATCTGAGCAAGTAAAAATAGCGAGTATAGATGAAGCTAAGAAATACCGAATTGCTGTATTAAAAAATAACTATTCACATATTTACTTAAAAGAAAACGGCTTTGATGAACGTAATCAGCTGATCTTACTTGATAGTTTTGACAACATTTATGATGTACTGAAAAGCAGACGCTCAAGTATCGATTTAGTCATCCTCAGCGATGAACAGTTTAAACATGAACGTAATAATGATAGCACCCTTGAAGATTTAAAACCGATATTTAAACTGCCCGTTGGCACACCTCAGTTATACTTTGCCTGCAATAAAAATATCAACCCTGTGACTCTTGAAAAATTAAATAAAGGCTTTGCTATTAACGATTAAAAATAGCACTTGTTGATTGCTACAAAGTGGCTATAATCAGCTGCTTTTTGTCCATTCTCGCCTAACTCTATGTAGCCTAAACGAGCAAAAAGTTGTTTGCATTCAACACTCTGAATGCGCTTAATTATTAGGAGCTACAATGAGTGATTTACTCATTATCATGATTTTAATTTTGATCAGTGCATTGTTTGCAATGAGCGAAATTGCGATTGCGGCATCTCGTAAGATCAAATTACGAGTGATGGTGGACGAAGGCAACAAAAAAGCCCAAGCAGTGCTTAGCTTGCAAGAGCAACCTGGGGCATTTTTTGCCATGATACAAATTGCCCTGAACGCAATTGCCATTTTAGGTGGTATTGTTGGTGAGCAAGCATTATCTCCTTACATAGAACAAATCTTAGGCATGATTTATCAAGGCCCGTTATTGAGTCAAATCAGCTTTTTGATTTCGTTTTTGAGTATTACCTCTTTGTTTATTTTATTTGCTGACCTATTACCTAAACGGTTAGCCATGATTATGCCAGAGGCGGTTGCGGTAAACGTGGTGTCCATTATGCGCTGGGTGACCTTTGCGCTCACTCCTTTTGTTGTTTTCTTTAATGGTATAACTAATTTGGTTTTACGCGCGTTTAAAGTACCTGCTGAGCGAGAAGATATTGTCACCACAGAAGACATCGTTGCGATGATGGATGCAGGGGCAGAGTACGGCAGCTTACAGCAACAAGAATATGAGCTAATTGGCAATGTATTTGATTTAGAAGCACGTTTTTTATCGAGTGTGATGACTCCTCGCGATCAAATTGTGTATTTTGATGTAAAAGCTGATGCTCAAGAAGTCGCAACCAAAATTATTGAGCACCCTCATAATCACTTTTTAGTGTGTGATGGTAGTTTAGATAAATTAATTGGCTCGGTTGAATCAAAAGATATCCTACGCAAGGTGCTAAAAGGGCAAACCGCTGAAATCGATAATGAATTAATAAGCCAAGATATTTTTTATCTGCCAGAAACATTGAGTCTTTCAGAGGCGCTAAATACTTTCAAAAAAGCGGCAGAGCCGTTTGCCGTTGTGGTTAATGAGTACGCGCTAATGGTAGGTATTGTTACTGTTAAAGATTTAATGAAAGGATTTATGGGCGACTTAATTAGCCACCAGGGTGAAGAGTTAATTATTCAACGTGATAATTCATCTTGGCTGGTCGATGGTTTAACTCCTGTGGTTGAGCTTGCTAAAGTCCTTGAAATTGAAGAGTTCCCTGAACAGTCTCATTACGAAACAGTCGCAGGTTTTTTGATCTACACCATGAAACGCCTGCCTAAACGCGCCGAGTTTATAAACTATGCTGGCTATAAGTTTGAGGTTGTTGATGTTGAAGGGGTGAAAGTCGAGCAACTACTCGTTACTCGCATTTCGGAACATGTTTAGCATAGTGTTTAAGGCCGCCGATTGCGGCCTTATTCAAAGGCGCCTTTAACAAGTGCTTTGCCTTTGCTTACCATATGAACACCCTTTGACCAGCATTCTGTTGGCGCAAGCGTTGTTTTATTAAGTAACACAAGATCCGCATCTGCATTTTGCTTAATTACACCTTTATTGATACCCAGTATCTGTGCAGGGTTTGATGTAATCGCCATTAAAGCGTGTTCAATCGAAACATTGTATTTTTGCACTGCTTCGACAAACGAGCCATGCAATGTGGACTCTTTGCCTACTTCAAGGCCAAGCAGGTTAAAGCTTTTGTCAAAAATAGGAAGGCTTGCATGGCCATCTGAGCTCATGGTTAGTTTTGTTGGGTCGACTTTATTCTCTAGGCAGTAAGCTAGAGCGTGTGCGGCAGAGTATTCACCATGAGCAAGGTCATACTCGGTTGTACTTGTTGTAAAGTCGATAGTGCCACCGGCTTTACAAAACTCTACCCCAGCATTAAGTAAGTCAATATTGCGATTCATGTGAGTTGGGTAAAATTGTGCTAGCGAAATATCGGTTAGCTTATCAACCTCATGCAATAACGATAAATGTGTATCAACAGGGCCAACATGAATGCTGACAGTGCCTTTTTTACCACTTAACATGCCGGCCACTTTTGACTCAGCGGCAAGCTCTGCCAGCTGTTGCACTGTGGGTTGGCTGCTACGATGATCCGATATAGCAACTTCTCCTACGCCAATAAACTCATCTATGTACATTAAATCGCTGGTGATAGAGCCTGTCAGTGTTTTCGCAGGTAAATGATATGAGCCCGAATGACAAAAAACGTTGAGCCCAAGTTCTTTCAGCTCTTTTGCTTTAGCAATCAAATTACTATGAGTTCGGCTACTTGAGTCAGTGCCAAGAGCTGCAATAACTGTTGTTGTACCATGCAGTGTTGCATCAGTAAGGTTCATTTCTGGTGTTCTACTTGCAAAGCCAGCTTCGCCGCCTCCGCCAGTTATATGAACGAGTGAATCTACAAACCCTGGGGCCAAAATACAATGAGTGCCATCAATCGTGGTAATCCCCTGATAAGTATCGATGGTGATTTCAGGCTGTATATCAACTATTTTTGTGCCAGCAATAAGAACATCTTGAATGCCTAAAGGTGAGGGGGCGAAAACGTCTGCGCCTTTGATAAGTGTTAACATAATTAAATCTTTTACTGATAGTTAATAAAGTGTGCGAGAAAAATAAAACCACTGGCAAGGCCAAACAAAGCTAAAGTGAAGCGCCAAATAAAACGTGCCCATTCACTCCAATCTAATTTAACAATACCTAAACAGCCAATGAGACTAGCAGAAGTAGGAATAAAAATATTCGTTAAACCATCACCCAACTGAAATGCCAACACCACAATTTGACGTGAGATATTTAACAAATCACCGAGCGGCGACATTAGCGGCATTGTTATGGCTGCTTGTCCTGAACCTGACGAAACAAAGAAGTTAAACACACTTTGAAATAATAGCATGCCCCAAGCAGCAATATAATCGGGCACAACTGAGATGCTGGTGGCACTATAATACAGCAAGGTATTAAGGGTTGAAGGCGACGTTAAATCGCTACCGCCAAGTATTAAAATAACGCCTTTTGCCAAAGCAACCAAAAGCGCTGCAGGTAAGAGCTCTTGGGCACCTTCTTTAAATGCGTTTGCGCTTTGATTGGCAGTTTGTTTTTTGAATAGGCTGGCTATTACAGCGCAAGCAATACCTAGGCAAAAGAATTGCGCTGCTAATTCAGGAATATAATACTGCCGAGCCATCACGCCCCAAATAACCCAAACAATGCCAGCAATAAAAGTAAGTAAGATTAGTTTATCTGCGTTATCTAAATTTATTGCACTGTCTTTGTGTTGGTTAGATTGTTGTTTAGTTGCTCTGATAGAATTGGCATAGCGAATGGTGAATACAAGGCCAAATGAAGTAAAAACAAGCCAAGCAACCATTCTGAACCCTGCGCCAGAAAAAACGGGAATTTCAGCTATAGACTGAGCTATGGCAATGCTAAATGGGTTCATCCATGAGGTGGCAAAGCCAATTTGTGTAGCAACATAGGTTGTTAATACGGTAACTTTTGCGTCATAACCAAGTTGCTTCATAATCGGGAATAACACAATACAAAAGGCGATGGCTTCTTCACCCATGCCGAAAACCGCACCCCCTAAAGAGAAAAGCACAAACAAGAGAGGAATGAATACCCACTCAATATGTTGTGTTTTATTAATGAGTGCCATTATGCCGTTATTTATCGCACCGGTTTTTAAGATAATCCCAAACGCACCGCCAGTGATTAAAATAAACGCCATCACACCAATCGCTGCGCCATACTTATCACCTGACACTAACCCTTCAAATAAAACATTAGCTAGGCCAAGTTCACCACCTTCTGCAAAAAATGCTGGCGGGGTATGATCTGAGGCTATTTGATATTGTGATAATTCAACGCTATGGCTATCTTTTTCGGCATTAAACACACCAGGGGTTATAAATAGGCTGGCAAAATAGGCGATAACGGCGACGCACAACAAAATGATGCTCGCATCTGGCATCGCAAACTGTTTGTTTTTCATAAAGTCACTTAAATGTCATTCGACGTTTATAAGATAAGCAAGGTATTGTAGCCCTTGCTAAGAAAGATTAATACTGAGAGTCGTCAGTTTAAGATAACGTAAGCTCAAAAGTGTGGGCGACTATTAAGCCGCCCATACCTTGCTAAAAGCGATAGCTCAAACTTAACGTATATCGACTGCCATAAGCATTATGGTTTATAGAATCAAAACCTCGACTTGAACCATACAGTTTAGGCGGTTCTTTATCGAAGATATTATCGATACGAGCACGGATTGATAATGCATCATTGATAAAATACCCGGCAGATAAATCCCATACTAGCCAGTCATCAACATCGCGTTTTAACTCATCATTAAGCTCGCCAAGTTTTTCTAACTCGTCAATTTCACGGCCACGCAGCCCTTCAATATCATCCTCATAGCTACTGGTATAATTGGCCCCGAGATTTATGTAATAAGTTTTGGTATCCCAATCGATAGAGAATCTGCCAACATTTTCAGGGTAGCGATAAGTGCCGATTAGCTTTTCGATTGCATCTGAACCGGGTTTGTTTCGCTCAAACTCTAAATAGTGTGTACCATCGAAAGCGAGTGTTAAGTTGCCTGTTGCAAAAAGAAAACGATGATCGAACTTAAAGTCGATACCCGCTAAGGTTTGTGTGCCGGTATTTTCCAGTGGAATAACATGGTCTCTAAATAGCGGCAGGAATAGCTCATCTTCTCGCGGATTAAACTCACTAATATAGTTTGTGAGGATCTCTGAAAGATTAGCGCCATCACTTTCTATATTAAGGCCTGCATTATCGGTTACTTCACACAACTGCTCTTCGTACGAAATACCTTGTTGGCCTTGTGGTACTAAGCCACAGTGACGAAGAGAAGCATCCGTGATTGCTCTATCTAGCACGGCAGTCATATTGGTATCGATGACTTGCTCATGATCAAAATGCCAATAATCGACAGTGAGATTGGTATTTACAGATGGGCTCCATGCAAAGCCAATACTGAGCGCTTCAGACTCTTCGGCTTTGAGTGCTTGATTACCTAGTTCTAGGCTGTTAACACTGACTTCTGTACCATCGCCCATACAGTATAAATCTGCAACAGCCTGATTTGCGCCACAATCAAAGCTTGATTGTGTGGTACGTAATTTTACGCCAGCTTGAGTTAATGAAGGTGCTCTAAACGACGTTGACCAAGAGCTCCTAATAATTAGAGAATCTGAAGGACGGTAGCTTAAACCAACTTTAGGGTTAAACGTTCCACCAAAGTCATCGTAATGATCGTAACGCCCAGCAACTTGCAGTTCTAGCTGCTCAGTAACTGGCATATTCAACTCTACAAATGCAGCGTACTGCGTACGGTCTGCTTCTGATAAGCTCGAGCCAAAACCAAAAACATCGACTAAATAACCATTTTCAGCACGCGCTTGTGAGTCTAAAGACGGAATATCTTTTAACTCTTCTCGGCGAGCCTCAATACCAAATGCAGCATAAATGGGTAACTCATTAAATGTAAATAAATCGCCATTAAAGTTTAAGTCCCATCCGTAGACTGTACTCTCACCATTTCTACTTGGGTTTGCTTTTGCAAGCTCAAGCACCGCATCATTATTAGCATCACCCTGTAAAAAAGGGTTGTAGAATGGCATTAACTGACCTTGCGCACAATTGAGCTGTGTTCCATCGTATATAGCAGTTGAACCGTCGGAGCATAATTCACCAGTGATTGCAGCATGAAATTGGTAGCGGTTGTAAATACCATCAATCGCTTCTTGCTCTGACTTAGAACGAGAAAATGTTACACCTGACTCCCAACTCCAATCACCAATGTAACCAGCTAGGCTACTGACTAAGCGAAAGTTTTTAGTTTCAACTTCAACTGTACGCGGTGAATTAAAACGTGCATCAAATGCAAAGCCATACACATCTCGACCTGCTTGAGTGGTAAATGGATCAATATAAAGCTGGTCCATTAAGTCGTTACTGCCATCAGCGTTATCATAAATGAATAGCGCATCTTCTAGGATATACGGACCGTCATCGTCGTTTATTTGATTGATTGGTGCAGGTGATGAATAGGCTTTTGATTTAGTTTGGCTATAGAAGAAATCGGTATGCCAATCTAAATCACCTAAGGTGCTGTTAAACATAAAGCCAGTTGAAAGGCTTTCAAATGGGGTTTCTAGGTAATCATCTTGGTTAGCATAGTAAGCACAAATTTGCTCACCATACTCAGTCGTGACAAGCTCTGTTTTACAGTTTGGCGCTGGTAGTTCATTGCCATCTCGGCTGCTGTAATAATAAATGTTTGGTGAGTTCTCAAGTTTCGGTAAATATGAGTAACCATTTACTAAATTAGGTGTTGCGGTATAACTTCTGTCTGTCGCTTTAAAGGCATTGCGGTCGTAAATATCAGCAAATACAGTTAAGTTACTTTCACCGATATTGGTCCCGTAGACTAAGTTAAGTTGTTTCTTAGCTTCGTCATGACTGTCAAAACTATTGGTGTAAGAAGTGTTTACTTCAGCTCCTTGATAGTCATCTTTGAGAATATAGTTAATAACACCAGCGACAGCATCAGCCCCATAAATTGCTGATGCGCCAGTGGCTAAAATATCAATGCGCTCGATTGCAGCAAGTGGAATTGAGTTCACATCGACAAAGTTTTCAGTGCCTGCTGCGAACGAGCTTGGTGCAACACGGCGGCCATTAATCAGCGTTAATGTTGCAGAAGGACCCATACCTCTTAAGCTTGCAGCGGATTGACCCGCTGGCGTTGAGGTTGATGTACCACCACTTTCAGATGTTGAAAAGGTACCGGATCCGCCTTTAAAAACGGATAAATCTTTTAATAATTCATGAATAGTGTTCGCTCCTGAGCGCTTGATTGCATCTTGGTCAAGCACTGTAAGCGGGATGGTTCCTTCTAAATCAACCCCTTTAATTCGTGATCCTGTTACTTCTACTCGTTCAATTTTTTCTGATTGTTGGTCGTTTTGAGCATACACAGCTTGTACTGGGCACAGCACAGCACTGATTGCTACAGCAATTGATAACTGACGAAACATATTGATTTACCTTTGTCTTAAAAAACACACGGCAAAACCGTGACGTTTTGAATAATTGTTATAATTTTTTAGACAGGGCAGTGGGTTATAGACACAACTAGCCCCTCACAGGAAGTGAGGTGTGGCTACTCGTCAAACCACTCCGAAAGGTAGTGTGGAGAGTAGAAATATGTGCAAAGCGATAATGCGTTTTTCAACATAATTCCAATCCGTAAGGTCTTTGACAAAGCTAGCGATACAGTGCTAGCTTACTCGCGTTTTTAAATGTTCCTTTTTTTTATAGCAAGCAACAAAAAGCTGCGCAAGCAATTTTCTAATATTTTTTTACAAGAGTGTAACAATATGAACATCCTTAAGGAGCAAAAGACTAAATATCAAACTTCAGCTTTTTCTTTGGTATTTGGTTTGTTTTTCGCATCATTTGGCAGCAAAGTCTATGCAAATGATCAACAGCAAACGCTGGTCTTAGTCGGCGGATCTTTGACCACCTGCTCAAGTATGAGCCCTAAAAACTGTCTTTCGAGTAAACAGATTAGTGGTAAACAGAATAATCAATTTCGATTAAATAATGATGCTTTATCTGCAATAAAGACAAATTGGCCAACCAGGAATAAAAAAAATCGTCAGCAAACGCTTAAGGTATTAGCACAGATTGCACGTGAAAAGTCAGGTGTGATCACTAAAAGTGATATTTTATGGGCATGGCGTGATTTAGATAACAAGTTACTAAACGAACTCACAGATTCCGAATACAACTTTGTCATAGACTCACTTGAAGTTGCTGTAATAAATACAGATTCTACCCGTCAAAAAGAGCAGGTTAGTACAAGCGATAATAACGAACGTGCAGCCAATGATATTTTAGACTTTGTTGCTGCCTCATTAAAAACAACCACCGAATCACCAACAATTTTAGCGGTTACGGCTTCAAGCAGAGACCCATATGAATCAGCTGACTTTTATGAAGGGTTATTAAACTTTAAGGGTGTTGAATCAAGCTGGTTACCTCTAACCCCCGCCTTAGCAAAAGCGATTACCAGTGAGCAATGTGAGAGTTTGGATTCTTTACGCACTGACTCTATGGGCGTTTTTAATCGTGAGACAATTTACCCTGATCGAATTAAGGCCGAAAAAGCGCTTTGTGATAAAGGGGTCGATCATTTAGTTAAACTGATTGAAAACGCGACGGGTATTATGTTTAACGGTGGCGATCAGAGTTTAACCAGAAAAGTACTGTTTGATGATAACGGTAAGCAATATCCTTGGACTCACGCAATTTTACAAAGACCATTACTTGTTGGCACAAGCGCAGGTACAGCGGTGCAAAGTGGTGGTAAAAATGCCTACGGCATAGTGCCGATGATTTCCAATGGTACAAGTTTAGCGGCAATGAGAGAAGGCTCGTTTGCGGTGTCTGCGCCTAGTGAGCGCTGTGAAAATGAATGCGGTGATAAGATTTCGGCTGATAGTCTTACCTATGAAAAACAAGGTGGGCTTGGCAGTTTTACTTATGGTGTCCTTGATACACACTTTAGCGAGCGCAACAGAACAATGCGTTTGGCAAGATTACTGGCAGATACCGGGCAACAGCATGGCTTTGGTATCGATGAGACCACCGCCCTTGTATCAATTCGAGCTGGTGAAACAGCACTAATGACGGTGATTGGTAAAAGTGGTGTCGTGCATGTTAAATCTGACGCTAAAAACAACGGAGCAATCAGTTATTGGCCTGCTGGTGCAGTTATTGATGTAACAAAGGATGGTTTTACTCTAGCTAAACGAACTGTTGATAATGCACTCCCTAGTATTAAAATTCCGCCACTGCCGATGCAGCGTTTTGGCACTATTTTTTCAGATGCTAAATTACGTTCGCTTGTACAAGCTATGTGCTTAACACAAGAGCAACAAGCAGTCGCTCAGCATGATGAGTTTTTATTAGATTTAAATGCCACAGACAATACTCATTATTACCGTGTAAATACGAGTAGTACAGGCTGTGCGGTAGAAAACCTAGCCTTTAAAGTTAAGACATTTTAACGATGTAAGGTACTGAAAAAGTAGTGGATTATTTGTTCATTATTAGTTAGCGTAAGGCTAATAATGAACAAACCATGGAATGGGGTTATGAAATATAACGTACTACTTTTATTTATTTTTGGCTGTTTATTTGCCTATTTATCTATACCAGTCATAGGTTATGGTTCGGCTATTGCGATTCCAACCGAAGTACTTTCAGCCCTTTATGACTTGTCACCTAACTTTGCTTTATCAATGGTTGATATCGTGACTTTAGGCCTTCCTTTGTTAGCGTTACTTTTAGTATTTTTACTCATTAGTAAGTCTCTGTACCTTAAAGATAAAGCGTATTCATACTTTATATTGCTGACACCATTTTTAGCGCTGCATTTATATTTTGCTGTTAACACCTTTTCTGCAAATATTGATAACACCACTTTACTGACTAGTCTGCCTAAGTATGTATTACTAGTGCTATTTGTTGCGCTTTTTTCTACGCATAAAAAACCAAGTTTTAGTTGATGTAAGTCATACGCGAAACTTCAACTTATAAGCTAATCTGTAATTAATCAGTGAACGAAGTTGGTAACACAATGAAAAAATTACTGCTATTAACAAGTGGGGGTGATTGCCCTGGGCTCAATGGGGTGATCAGAGCGGTGGTTAAAGCAGCCGAACATGATGGCAATTGGCAGGTGTATGGTAGCCGAAGAGCATATTGTGGTGTGCTTGAAAAGCCAAATGATATTATACACTTAACCAGTGAAGTTGTGGCGGGTATTCATGTTCGTGGTGGAACAATTCTCGAAACTGTTAATAAAGGGAATCCTACCGCATTTCCTGCTGAAATAGCGGGTGAACAAGTGTTTATTGACCGCTCTGATGAGTTAATCAGTATTATTAAGCAACTTGGTTTTGATGCCGTTATAAATATTGGTGGTGATGGTTCACATAGGGTATCTCAGCATTTATTTGAGCATGGCTTAAATATCGTTGGGGTACCAAAAACTATTGATAATGATTTATATGGCACTGATTACACAATTGGTTTTCAGACTGCTGTCGACACCGCCACCGAAGCCATTGATCGTTTAATACCAACAGCGCAAAGTCATAACCGAGTGATTGTGACTGAAGTAATGGGGCGCGATGCCGGTTGGATTTGTTTGCATTCAGCCATTGCAGCTGGCGCAGAAGTCGCACTTATTCCAGAAATTCCTTACGATATTGAAGCGATTAAAGCCAAACTAACATCACGTTTTGATAAAGGTCACGGATTTGCCAACATTGTCATTTCAGAAGGAGCAAAACCTGTTGCTGGTGGTGTTGTTAGTAAACAATCAAATGAACTTGGTTACGAAAACCCAATGCTTGGTGGCATTGCTGAGCAGCTTGCTTCACAAATACGTGTGGCGCTTGATCTTGATGTAAGAGTAACCGTATTAGGGCATATTCAACGTGGAGGCACACCTAATGCGTTTGATAGGGTGCTTGCAGCAGAGTTTGGGGTGCAAGCATTCGAGCTAGTAAAGAAAGGCCAGTTTGGTTTTATTCCTGTCAGTAAAGACGGTGAAATTAAACCAATCAGTTTAAAAGAAGCTACTTCTGAATATCGCGTCATCCCTCTAGAACATTCTTTAATAGCAAGTGCCCGCGCAATGGGCATGTGTTTAGGCGAATAATCTGCGAATTGATATAACTTCAATTCGCATAACTAATAGTTTTAAAACAACTTTCTCAGTTACATTCGTAATAATTCAATTAGCAATTTATTTATTGCACAAAATTCATGCGTTAAAGCAAGCATTTTATTTAATGTAAAGTTCTTTAAAGATGGTTGATCTGTGCCTTTTTTAGTTTAGAATGATCGTTCACTCTAAACTAAGGAACTACACATGCAGCGCTCTCGCATTCCATTTTTTGCAGTGTCAGCTTTGGCTGGTGCTGTTTTATTATCAGGCTGCGGCCAATCAGAATCGGCTCAAGGGCAAACGCAGGCAGCTCAAGCTGTTCCTGTTGGCGTTATTGAGATGCAAAGCAAACCACTTACGCTAACTAAAGAATTACCGGGTCGTGTGGCTGCTTCACGTATCGCGCAAATTCGTCCGCAGGTTAACGGTATTATTCAATCTCGTATGTTTGTTGAAGGTGCTGAGGTTGAAAAAGGCCAAGCTTTATATCAGATTGACCCATCTACATTTGAAGCTGAAGTAGCGACTAGTAAAGCCGCTATTACTAAAGCTCAAGCAAGTATTGCAAATGCCAAAGCAAAAGCAGAACGCTATAAAGAGCTATTAAGTATCAAAGCAGTAAGCCAACAAGATTACGACGAAGCTGATGCAGCATACAAAGGTGCAAAAGCAGACTTACTAACGGCTCAAGCACAGCTTAAAACCGCTGAAATCAATTTAAACTACAGCAAAGTGTTAGCGCCAATTAGTGGTCAAATTGGTAAATCAGATGTCACTGCCGGTGCCCTTGTGAGTGCTAATCAAGCAACAGCATTAGCAACCATTACTCAATTAGACCCAATCTATGTTGATTTAACCCAGTCAAGCAGTGAACTAACACGTTTGAAAAAAGCCATTGCTGCGGGTGATCTTGATAAAGATGCCGCTTTACATTCAAAAGTTGAATTAAAGATGGAAGACGGTAGTACTTATCAACATAAAGGTACATTGCAATTCTCTGAAGTGACTGTTGATCCAAGCACAGGTTCAGTAACCTTACGTGCTGAATTTCCTAACCCAGAAAAATTACTACTACCAGGTATGTATGTTCGTGCAGTGATTGTTGAAGGTGTGAAAAGTGATGCGATTTTAGCACCGCAACGTGGCGTAAGCAGAAACACAAAAGGTGAGCCTACTGCCATGGTAGTAAGCAAAGACAATACCGTAGAAGCACGTGTGCTTAAAACTGATCGTACTGTTGGTTCAAACTGGTTAGTGACAGACGGCCTTAACAGTGGCGATAAGTTAATTGTTGAAGGTTTACAGAAAATCCGCCCAGGTGCACCAGTCAATGCAATGCCTGCAGAATCAGCAGCTCACAGCCAGTAACGGAGAAACTAAATGTCACGATTTTTTATTGATCGGCCCATATTTGCTTGGGTGCTTGCTATCGTTGTTATGCTGGCAGGTATCTTAGCAATTAGAAGTTTGCCGGTTGCGCAGTATCCATCAATTGCACCACCTGCAATTAGTATTCAAGCCACATACCCTGGTGCGTCGGCCCGTACTCTAGAAGATACGGTTACACAGGTTATTGAACAAAAAATGAAAGGGCTAGATGGCTTGCTCTACATGTCGTCAACCTCAGAGTCTAACGGCTCAGCGACGTTAACCTTAACCTTTAGTGCAGATACAGACCCTGATATTGCACAGGTTCAAGTACAAAACAAATTGTCGCTTGCAACACCGTTATTACCAGAAGAAGTACAACGTCAAGGTGTGTCGGTTGCAAAATCTGCTCGTAACTTCTTAATGGTTGTAGGCTTTGTATCTGAAGACGGCAGTATGAACAACATCGATATCGGTGATTATGTTTCATCAAACGTGCTTGATATTATTTCTCGTGTAAACGGTGTAGGTGAAGTGCAGCTGTTTGGCTCTCAATATGCAATGCGTATTTGGTTAGACCCAGCTAAATTACTGAAGTACTCATTAACTCCTGCTGATATTAGTGCTGCAATCAGTGCTCAAAATGCGCAAGTTTCAGCAGGTCAATTAGGTGCGTTGCCAGCAGTAAGTGGCCAACAATTAAATGCAACGGTAACTGCACAAAGCCGCTTACAAACACCTGAGCAATTTAGAAATATCTTTGTAAAAACCAATGCTGATGGTTCAGTTGTTCGTTTAAGTGATGTTGCTGATGTTGAATTAGGTGGTGAAAACTACGGTGTTGTTGCGCGTTTTAACGGCAAACCGGCATCAGGTTTAGGTGTTAAGCTTGCCAGTGGTGCTAATGCACTTGATACAGCTGATGGCGTAAAAGCGGCCCTTGCTGAACTTGAGCCTTTCTTCCCTGAAGGTTTAACAACGGTTGTTCCTTACGATACGACACCATTCGTATCACTTTCGATTGAAAAAGTTGTCAGCACTCTAATCGAAGCTGTTGTGCTGGTGTTCTTGGTAATGTACTTATTCTTACAGAACTTCAGAGCAACACTTATTCCGACTATTGCAGTACCTGTTGTATTGCTAGGTACGTTTGCTATCTTGCAAGTGTTTGGCTTCTCAATTAATACCTTAACCATGTTTGCGATGGTACTTGCCATCGGTCTACTTGTAGATGATGCAATCGTCGTGGTTGAAAACGTTGAACGTGTAATGACCGAAGAGAACTTATCTCCTCTTGAGGCAACACGTAAATCAATGGATGAAATCAAAGGTGCCCTTGTTGGTATTGCGATGGTGCTTTCGGCAGTATTTGTGCCTATGGCGTTCTTCCCAGGCTCAACAGGGGTTATTTATCGCCAGTTCTCAATTACCTTGGTAACTGCGATGAGTTTATCAGTGCTTGTTGCATTGATTTTAACGCCAGCTTTATGTGCGACAATGCTAAAACCAAGTCATGTACATAACGATAAGTCTTTATTTGGTCGTTTCTTCCTTGGCTTTAACCGTGGTTTTGACAGAACGAACTCGGGTACACAAGGTTTTGTTTCTCGCATGATCAAGCACAGTAAACGCTATTTACTTATTTACGGTTTAATCGTGGGTGGCATGGTGTTTATTTTCTCACAATTACCATCGGCATTCTTACCAGATGAAGACCAAGGTATTTTGTTTAACCAAGTAAGCTTACCTGCAGGTGCAACAACAGAGCAAACTTTAAAAGTTGTTGAAAAGATGGAACATCACTTCTTAGAAGAACAATCAGAAGCGGTTAAGTCTATCTTTACGGTAACAGGATTCAGCTTTGCAGGTTCTGGTCAAAACGCGGCAATCGGCTTTGTGGGTTTAAAACACTGGGATGAACGTCAGCGTCCTGATCTAACCGTCGGTGCGGTTGCGGGTAAAGCCATGGGATACTTCTCAACGATTAAAGAAGCGTTCGTATTTGCTTTCCCACCTCCTGCGGTTGTTGAGCTTGGTACTGCAAACGGTTTCACCTTGTTCTTACAAGATAGGGTTGGTCTAGGTCACGAAAAACTACTTGAAGCACGTAACATGTTTTTAGGTATGGCTGCACAAAACCCTGTGTTATCAGGTGTGCGTCCGAATGGTCAAGAAGATAAACCTGAGCTAGAGCTTGATATTGATTTGGCAAAAGCCGAAGCATTAGGTCTTACTCAAGCAGATATCAATAATACGTTATCAACGGCTTGGGGTAGTAGCTATGTAAATGACTTTATTGACCGTGGTCGTGTGAAAAAAGTGTACTTACAAGGTACGCCTGAATCACGCATGGTGCCAGAAGACTTAGATGAGTGGTATGTCCGTAACGCCAATGGTGACATGGTGCCATTTACTGCCTTTGCTCATTCTTATTGGACATATGGCTCACCACGTCTTGAGCGTTATAACGGCTTTTCAGCGATGGAAATCCAAGGTGCGGCTGCACCGGGCTACAGTACTGGTCAAGCGATGGCTGAAGTTGAGAAAATGGTTAAGAAATTACCACCGGGCGTATCGTTCGAATGGACAGGAATTTCATATGAAGAACGTTTAAGTGGTGGTCAAGCGCCATTACTTTATGCACTTTCATTGTTGGTGGTATTCCTATGTTTAGCGGCGTTATATGAAAGCTGGTCAGTTCCTGCTGCAGTTATGCTAATTGTACCGCTTGGTGTATTTGGTGCGTCGATTGCGTCATTTGTATTTAATTTATCAAACGATATTTATCTCCAAGTGGGTCTATTAACCACCATAGGTCTGGCATCAAAAAATGCCATCTTAATTGTAGAGTTTGCTATTCATAAAATGGATGAAGGTATGAAACTTGTCGATGCCGCGGTAGCAGCTATTCGTCTACGTTTACGTCCAATCTTTATGACATCAATGGCATTTGTGTGTGGTGTACTACCACTAGCAATTGCATCAAGTGCAGGCTCAGGTGCACAAAACGCACTAGGTATTGCTGTTATTGGCGGTACTCTTGCGTCATCGACCATTGTAGTAATCTTTGTGCCGCTGTTCTTTGTACTGGTGCGCAGAGTATTCCCAGGCAAAACAAAATCAACTAATGAGGAGCAGGCATAATGAAAGCTAAACTTATCTCAGTGTCTGTTGCTGCACTTATGTTATCTGCCTGTAATATGGCGCCAGATATGGAGCAACGTGAATTACCCGTTGCTCAAAACTATGATATCCAAGGTACAGCGGGCGATATCAATGCGCTCAATTGGCAGTCATTTTTCAGTAATGCGCAACTTCAACAGTTGATTGCGCTAACGCTGGAAAACAACAAAGATATTAAAACTGCTGCACTGAATGTGCAGCAGGTTAGAGCAATGTACCAGATTGAAGATTCAGCGCTTTACCCAAGCATTGATTTCAATGCATCGGGTACTCGTCAGCGTCTTCCGGCAGATTTATCTGGTACTGGTCAAGCAACTATCTCTGAAAACTATTCAGCAACTGTAGGCCTAACCGCTTACGAGATTGATCTTTGGGGCAAAGTACGTAACCAATCAGAGCAAGCATTACAAAACCTATATTCGGCTGAATACAGTTTGACTAGTGTGCGCATTAGTTTGATCTCCGAATTAGTGAATGCATGGCTTAACTATGCGACGGATAAAGAGCTATTGGCTTTAGCAAACGAGACGTTGAAGTCTCAGCAGCAGTCTTTAGAGCTAACCCGTAAAACATTTGCACTAGGTGCTGCTTCTCAGTTAACGCTATCGCAACTTGAAAGTACAGTAGCAACCGCTAAGGTCGATATTGCAAACTATCAGCGTTTACTTAAGCGCGATAAAAATGCCCTCGATTTTCTAGTGGGTAAAACCGTAACTGCAGATTTATTACCAAGTGAAAGTATAGATGATGTACTTAGTTTGCCTGATGTGCCAGTAGGGTTACCGTCTGAGCTCTTGACTCAGCGACCTGATATCAAAGCTGCAGAGCATGATTTATTGGCTGCCAATGCAAATATTGGTGTGGCAAAAGCGGCATTTTATCCAAGCATCAGTTTAACCGCGAATGCGGGGACAGCTTCAGCTGACTTGAGTAATCTTTTTGATTCAGGTTCTGGGACTTGGAGCTTTGTGCCTTCGGTAAACTTGCCTATTTTTAACATGGGTCGTAATCAAGCTAATCTCGATGTTGCAAAAGCTCAGCAAGAAATAGCTATAACCAGTTACGAGCAAACCATTCAACAGGCATTTAAAGAAGTATCTGATGCCCTTGCTGACCGTGAAGGTTATATGCATCAGCTAGATGCCCTGAATGACTTGTATCAAAGTAATGAGCTATCTTTTACTTTATCGGATGCACGTTTTCAAAAAGGCGCCGACAGCTACTTGCAAGTATTGGATGCACAACGAAATTGGTACAGTGCAGGACAACGGTTAATTTTGGGTAAGCAAGCGTATCTGGCGAGCCAAATTAATTTGTATAAAGCACTAGGTGGCGGCTGGAACGCACAAAAAACTGTGCAATAAATCAGCGAAAGCATAATTTATTTAAGGTTTTGCAGGTTCTTAGTTGTTTTGACTCTCCTCAAAGATTAAGATCCTGTAAACCTTGTTTAAATTAAAGTTAACCCTAGTCAGTAAAGCTTGGAGAAACCATGACGCAAAAAACGAAAAGACACAATGACCCTGCGCTTGCTGAGGCAAGACGTAATCAAGTGCTTTGTGCCGCAGCGGATTGTTTTCGACGTAAAGGTTATCATGGCGCGGGAATGGCCGAAATTTCTAAAACCGCGGGTATGAGTGCTGGCCACATCTACAATTACTTCGCCAGTAAAGAAGCGATTATAGAATCGATTGTTGAGCGTGATATGGAAGAAATGTTCTCAATCTTTAAAGAGTTTGCTGATAAACCTGGCGATCGTGTCAATGTATTACTAGATGGTCTAGGTAGAGGCGTTGAGCGCCATACCGATTTGAATCAAGGTGCGCTTGATTTAGAAATGCTCGCCGAAGCTGCACGCAATGAAAAAGTGGCTAACTTATTACGTGAGTCAGATAGCCACGCTCGTGATTCTATGCGTGAATTATTAGTGGGTGAAAGAGGGCCATTACAAGGTACTGCACTTGAAGAAGTGAATGCCCGTATTGAAGTGATGTTTTCAGTAATGGGTGGCTTGTTACTGCGCAAAATGCTCAACCCTGATTTAGATATTCATGAGTTACTTAAAGCGCTACGTCCAACAATGAAAACCTTATTGTTACCCTTTGAATAAAGCGCTTATTAAAAGCGCTCTATAGACCATTGGATTGCCATAATGGCAATGAGCACTGAACCTGCTGGCATAATGGCTTTTTTGTACCAGGGACTATTTCTAAGTAGCATTAGTAGTGGTAAACAAATTGCTAAAATAACCAGTTGACCAATCTCAACCCCTAAATTAAAGGCTAAAATACTCATTAGCTGGTATTCATTTGATAAACCAAGCTCACCTAAAACACTCGCAAACCCCATACCGTGTAATAGACCAAAACAGAATGTGATCCAGCCTAAGCGCACAATCATTGGCCAAACATTATTTATTGCAGCAAATAATACAGAAAGCGCGATACCTAATTCTACCCATCGGGTGTTTGGCGATATGATATTCATAGCAGTCGCTGTTAGGGTAATTGAGTGAGCAAGTGTAAAAGCGGTGATGATCCAAGCTGTATCAATTAGAATTTGTTTTTTAGACTCGACACGTTGCCACTCGCCTTGCTTACGAACTAACACACAGCCCAGTAATAGCGCGATTAAAAACAAGATATGATCTGTGCCCATCCAAATATGTAATATGCCTTGATGTACATATTCAATAAACGTTGTGGTGAAGCTTTGCTCTTTAAAGTTTATAACTTGTTTTGGCGTATTTTGTTCAAATACGCGGCTTGATTTAGCAATGGCAGCAATTGCTTGATGATGCTCATCTATATCAAATAGGGCTGTGTAATTAACTGTTATAGAACTATCAGATGGACAATCAACTTGTAGTGGCACATGGATATACGACTGATTAAAGTGGTTATCTATACTGATTGCACCATCAATCGTGACCTTGCAGCTTTGATTTTGTTGTAACACATTAAAATGGCTATTTAGATAGTCTAATACTGCTTGCTGCTGTGATGTAATTTCATGCCATGTAATTACATTATCCTGATTATTATCGAAGTTGAGCGCTTTATCGAGATCATTCACCGAGGCTTGCCAAGAGCCTACTAGCAATAGCTTATTGCTCGTTTGTTGTTCTAAATTAAGATAAGCGGTGCTTTGCTGGTGGGCGTGACAGATAGAGCTAAAAATTAATAGAAATAGCGTAAACAACAACGACTTTTTCATTTTTATTCCTAAGATAATACAAGGAGATGAGTCTAATACTCGAATTACCGCCTATTTTTTAAAGCGGATATAAAAAGAGGCTGTAACTATAGCAAGTACAAAGGTTTATCGAATAGGTCGTTTATCTTAGAAATAATGGCTTTGCTCGTATTTATATTGTTTCTAGTCTGTGTATGATTAGTTCGCATCGAGTACGGCTGTAAAAATAATTTCGCTTGGGCTACCTGATTGTGAGCCGCCAATTGGCTCACGGCTTATTGCAAGTAAAGTGATATTTTGTGGTTTAAATAATGCATTTCGGGCAATTTCTTTACTATCTGATTTTGGTAGTAAAGCAATAGGGATGGCGCTCGGGTAGCCTTTTAAACGGATCCACAACTGGTAATCATAATCAGTTTGTATACTCATGCCGCTAGCTGCTTTAAGTAAAATACTGTGATCGCTTATATCTAAATTCCAAACTGGCTTATTTGCTGAGTCATAAAACGTTACCGAGTGATTTATTTTATCACTAAACGACTCTTGCGGTTGCCAAGTAATTAATACCAACACAATACAAACCGCTGTTGCAATAGCTGCCCAAGAATTAAATATTCCAAAGTTAGGGTTTTTTACTTTCTTCTGTGTTGGTAGAAGTAATGGGTCAATCCGTTTTGTTATTTTATCCCAAACTTGCTGATCAGGTGGGTTAGATTCAATCGCGTTTTCTAAGTTTTTTATATGTCTTTGCCATAAGGAGGTTGCGTATCGGGCTCGAGGAGAGGTGCGCATTAAGCGGCTAAATCTATCTCGGGCATGGCCATGTAAAGTGCCTAAAACATATTCTGCTGCAAGAAAATTAAGTAGCGTGTGGTCATCGTATTTCATAACGAATTAGGCTCGGGTTGATTTAAATTTTTAATGAAAGCTCTACTAAAAACCTGTGATTATTAGGCATGTCTTTTAACTTAGACTAGCAGGGAAAGAGTACTTGGAAAATCTATCAAATTGGTTCTATGTAAATTATTGTAAGTTATTCATAAAATTGTGAAAAAATGTCCTAAACTAAAATAGTAAGCTTTTTTATAAATGCTAAGTTACTGATTTTAAATAGCCAGTAGGGGTAATATAACGGCTTTTACTGGAGTGAAACTTGCAACGTATTATGCAATTAGAATAACAAGGAGTGATTATGTGGGCAGCATTTAGTTACTTAGCTTTAGCGATTGTATTTATAATTGCGGCTATTCGGGTAGAAACTGTTTACTTTGCGCTGTTTTTTTATTGGACGGCTTTGTCGTTACTTTTGGTTAGTGGCGCATATTTTTTCAATATCGCACGTATTTTCAGAAAACGTGAAAATGGCGTTATTCCTATCTATATTCGTTGGGCTTTTATTCCATTTTTATTGGGTGCACAACTTTACAATGCTTGGTCGAGAAAACACGACAAAGTGCCGCCATTACAACAAATTAATGAGCATTTATTTTTAGCCTGTCGTTTATTTCCTTCAGATATAGACACCATGAAAGAAATGGGTATTACAGCTATTTTAGATGTAACCTGTGAGTTTGATGGCCTTGAATGGTCTTCTACGCAAGAGAATATTCGTTATTTAAATATTCCTGTTCTTGATCATAGCGTGCCAACACGCGCGCAACTTCACCAAGCGATTAATTGGATTGACCATCAAGTAAAAGCAGATAGGCGCGTTGTAGTGCATTGCGCTTTAGGGCGTGGCCGTTCAGTATTTGTGATGGCAGCTTACTTGCTTAGCCAAAACAAAGATGCCGATGTGCACCAAGTACTCGCACAAATTAAAGAAACCAGAGAAACTGCAAATTTAAACAAGCGCCAGCTGCGTCATCTTGTGCGTCGCCATCGTAGAGGTGACTTGTTAATCAAAAATAAAGCTGTGCTCATTGCTAATCCTGTTTCTGGCACAAAACTGTGGGAAGCTAAACGTAAGCAAATTACCTCTCGTTTGTCTGAGTATTACGATTTAACTGTTTACACCACGTCAGAACAGGTAAATGGTACTGAGTTGGCCAAAGAAGCACTTGAATTGAACCCTGATGTAGTCATCGCCTGTGGTGGCGATGGTACAGTAACAGAGGTTGCAAGTGTACTTGTTAATACAGAGTGTAAACTGGGGATTATTCCTTTAGGTACTGCAAATGCCCTCGCTCATGTGTTGATGGGGATACAATCGAAGCTTATTCCGGTAGAGCAGGCGTGTGAGCTTATTATTGAAGGGCAGGCGAGTCGAATAGATACCGCTGTGTGTAATGGCAAGCGTATGTTATTACTAGCAGGGATTGGTTTTGAACAAAAGATGATTGAAAAAGCCCATCGTGATGCTAAAAATGAGTCTGGGCAATTAGCTTATTTACAAGGATTTTGGCAGGCATTAGGTGAGCATGAAGCGCAAGACTATGTTGTTACTCTTGATAATAACGATGAGCAAACAATCAATACCACCAGTTTAATCATCGCCAACGCCGCGCCATTTACTACTTTACTTGCTCAATCTGCAGGGCAGCCAGATCACCAAGATGGTTTACTTGATGTTAACTGGCTAACACCTAGTGCCGATTCTAAAGCGAGTACTTTAAGTATTGCGGAGTTAGTGTTCTCGAGTATTACGCAAACTAGTTTTGCTATTAACAGTCACCACACAAATGCTAAACGAGTGACAGTAAGCGCAGAAAAAGGGTTGAGCTATGTTATTGATGGTGAAGTTAAAACTGCAGATAAACTAGAGGTGGAGATATCACCGAAATCGCTTTCGGTGATTGTATCAGCTGAAGATTAAGTGGTTACTTTTTGATGCTTTTCCATTGGAAAGTGCCATCATCAGCTTGGTCATTATTGATAAAGGTATCAATATATAACTGCTCTACTTTTTCTCGTGCCCAAGGGGTCTTTCGTAAAAATTTAAGACTCGACTTCACACTTGGGTCATTTTGAAAGCAGCGTACGTCTACGTGCGCTGCCATACCTTGCCAACCAAGTTTTTCTTCAAGTTTAGTAACGATGTCGGCTAGTTTAACGCCATGTAGCGGATTATTTGGTTGATTGTCCATGATAAATCTTAGGTTATTTGCAACCGCGCAATAGTACCCTATCTGTGCGTTTTAAGCTAATTGACGTGAATCGTTTTCGCTTGTTTAGGGTAAATAATCTCGCCATTAGCATTTAGTCTGAGCCAAGCCAAATCACTGTTTGAAAAATTAGGCTGTTTAGCAGTGCAAATTAACGTAATATCGCCAACGGCAATATAGGCACCTTCGGTATAGCGTTTATTTTCATACCAACACACTTTTTGATTGTTTAATGCCTCTTGACCATCAAGTACGATTAGTGGTTTTTCCTTTGCTAGTGCTTGGTTTAGAAACCCTAAAGTAAACAAAGTACTTAACAGTAAAATTTTCTTTAACAAAATACGCCTCCCGTTGGGCAGATCTGTATAACTACACTAAGCTTATGACAAGGAATAAATAATAAAAAGGTGAACACATGCAATTTGATAAAAATATGATCGACGAACTAACCCTGCTTGCAAAATTTCCTCGCAACTCTCAAATGCAGGGAATTAAAATTCATTCCGATGCCGAAAGCTCAATTAAAGATGCAGCAAAACGTCTTTATGATAAAGGTATTACAGATAGTCCTGATGGGGGCTACTTAACCGACTTAGGGCTCGATTTAATAAACCATGTGAGTGTGATTAACTCAGCGCTTAGATAACAAATAAAAAAGGCCCGAAGTGTTCGGGCCTTTTTAACTACAAATCTTAAAGCTTAAATTGCATCTGGCTGATTTTGTGGTGCAGCATCAATAAAGGCATCAAGCTTATTACATTGCTCATATACCGCAGCAATTTTAGGGTACTTGGTCATATCAACTTTAAAGCGCAAGGCATTAAATACTTGCGGCACTAAGCACACATCAGCAAGCGTTGGTTTGTTGCCCACACAAAAAGTATTCGCTTCATTAAGTAGCTTTTCAATACTCTCAAAGCCAACTTCTACCCAATGCTTATACCAGGTCGTTTTTGCTTCTTCATCAACACCAAGATCGTTAGCCAAGTACTTTAATACACGCAAATTATCGATAGGGTGGATATCGCACGCTACGGCATAACATAAATTACGGATCTGAGCTTTTTGCCATGCATCACCCGTTAAAAGAGGCGTTTCTGGATGAGTTTCTTCTAACCACTCTAAAATAGCCAGCGATTGCGCAAGTACACCTTGATCAGTTTCAAGTGCTGGCAATAACCCTTGTGGGTTTTTAGCTAGGTACTCGTCACTTTGTTGCTCTGATTTTAATAAATTAACCGTTACTAACTCGTGATCAATGTTCTTTAAATTAAGCGCAATGCGAACTCTGTATGCAGCTGATGAACGAAAATAGCTATAAAGTTTCATTATATGTCCTGGTTACCTGTGAAATGTTTTTTAATAGTGCGCCAACAGTCAGTGTAATTAGGCTGACGCTCTTTACCTTCAAGGGCATATTTAGTTGGTGATATAACGTAACGCGATTCGAACATAAATGCCAAAGTGTTTTCGTAGCGTTGTGGTTCAAGCTCAGCATTTGATGCTTTTTCGAATACATCTGCTTCTGGACCATGTGGCGACATACAGTTATGTAAGCTAGAACCACCTGGTACAAAGCCATGCTCTTTGGCATCGTACACACCTTCGATTAAGCCCATAAACTCACTCATAATATTACGGTGGTAATAAGGTGGGCGGAATGTGTTCTCAGCCACCATCCAACGTGGAGGGAAGATAGCAAAATCGATATTAGCGACACCTTCAGTACCCGATGGTGATGTTAATACAGTAAAGATTGAAGGATCTGGGTGATCGTAACTTACTGTATTCATAACATTGAATCGAGCAAGGTCATACTTGTAAGGTGCACTGTTACCCGTCCAAGCAACCACATCTAATGGCGAGTGGCCAATATCACAACGGAACATATTGCCATTGAATTTAGCTACGAGTTCGAAATCACCTTCTACATCTTCAAAAGCCGCTACAGGGTAGTGGAAGTCACGGTCATTGGCATAACCATTGGCACCCACTGGGCCGCGCTCTGGTAAAATATAGGCATGGCCATAGTTTTCACAGATGTAGCCACGGGCTGTATCAGTGAGCAAATCAACTGCGAACTTAATGCCACGAGGAATTACGGCAATTTCTCCTGCACGAACGGTTAGTTGCCCGCACTCAGTTCTAAGTAATAGCTCACCTTGTTGCGGCACAAATAACATTTCACCATCAGCATTATAAAAGTAACGCTGTAGCATTGATTTATTAGCGACATAAATATGAATACCAATACCTGTTTGTGCATTGGCACTGCCGTTGGCAGCCATAGTGACTAAACCATCTATAAAATCAGTTGGCTGTGCTGGAATTTCGATTGGATCCCAACGTAGCATTGTCGGGGGTGTTGGCACTTCTGTAATAGGAGCAGTGCGAATAAGGCCATTATCAATTGGCGTGTAATCACCTTGTATTACTGACGGGCGAATGCGGTAAAACCAAGTACGACGGTTATCAGCACGAGGCGCTGTAAATGCCGTTGTGCTGAACTGCTCAGCATATAAATCGTATTTAACTTTTTGCGGGCTGAATTGACCGATAGGTAATGCACCGGGTAATGCTTCGGTTTCAAATTCATTACCAAAGCCTGTCATATATTGTAATTCGTTATTCATCACTAGACTCCTGAAAGGTTTTAGGTAAGATACTCTCATGTGAGACTAAATTCAAACTACATTGAATTTACATGTGTAAATATTATTTGACAGTAGTGCAGCCATGACGACAGATAAGCAAACAACGCTCGATTTAAAACAGTTCTTACCTTATTCATTAACCAATATTGCAATGCAAATGAGTGAGCAGTTTAGTGAGCTATATCAACAGCAGTTCGATTTAACCGTGCCACAATGGCGGATAATTGCGAATTTGGCCCAATATGGCGAGCGCACTGCCAAAGAATTATGTGATATGGCACAAATGGATAAATCAACGGTGTCTCGTGCAGTAAAGTCGCTATTGACCAGAAACCTTATAATAGCCAAAGAAAACCCTAAGGATAAACGCGCAAGTTTGTTATCACTATCCGTTGATGGGAACCGTTTGCATGAGCAAATTGTGCCATTAGCAAATGCGTGGCAAGCAGGTTTAGTGAGTGACTTAGATAGCCAAGAACTTAAACAATTTATGAACACTCTTAGTAAGCTTTCCAATCACTTAAATAAAAATGTGTAATTCTGTAATCAAGGCTTTATAGCAATTGATTTAGACAATCGATACGTATATGATAATGGCTATCATTTACAATTAGAAACTTGGATGTCCCCCCTATGAAATTAGCGTTAAACACCGTTAAAACACTAGGTCTTAGCCTAGTATTAGCATCTACTTTTATTGCCCAACCTGTATTGGCAAATGGCCCAATTGGTGAGCACGTTAATCATCTTAAAGAAAATTTAAAAGATTACTCAGAAGACGTTGAGTGGATGATCGGTAAAGTTGACACCATGGTTACCGATTATGAAACAAAAGGCGCAAAAGCAGTTAAAAGCGATGATTTAATTGAATACTGGGAATCAGTAAAGTTTCACAGTGCGATTGAAACGAATTATGTGCCGGTTTATGCATCAATCTGGCAAGGCATTTATGGTATCAAAATGGCCATTGATGACAAAAAACCAGCAAGCGAAGTACGTAAGCACCAAAAGGCCTTAAATGCTGCCTTGTGGCAGGGTCTTGGAGCTGTTAAACTTGCTGCCGACTTCCAGCAAAAAGGCTTATTAAAAGCTGTAAAAGCAACTGCTTCTGAAACAATGACGCAAAGCGCTACTATCGATGAGATCAAACATAAATTAGACCGTGTTGTTGCAAAATACGCAGAACGTTTAAGCGATGAAGCAACCCAAATTGTACACGATACTTACCTTCACTTATTCGAAGGTGTTGAAGGTACACTTATCGAAAAAGATGCGAAGTTAGTAGAAGTTCTCGAAAAAGATTTTAACGTAACCCTGCCTAAAGCTATTTCTGACAAAGGGTCTGTTGACCATGTACGTGCAGTGGTTGTTGATATGCAAGAAAAACTAGATCGCGCTAAGGTGTTACTAGAAGAAGCCGAAAAAGCACGTAAGGATGTATTTTAGTGAAGCGTAGGACCTTTATTCAAGGCCTGGCTGCGTTTGGGGTGGTGGGCGCAATGCCGCTACCTCTTTCTCGTGCCTTTGCAGCCTCTGCTGCAAGCCCAATTTCAGTGAAAGACTTACCCGCCCTAGAGGGTGACTTAACCTTATATTTAGGCCGTGGTGAAGGTGGTTTGTACGAAAACGTACTGCAATCAATCCAAAAGAAAAACCCTAAACTTAATTTATCAATTCGCCGTGGCCCAACTGCTGCGCTTGCCAACATGATTGTGGCTGAAGCGAAAGCGGGTGTTAAACGTGCTGATTTATTTTGGGCCGTTGATTCAGGTGCGATTGGCTTAGTAACGGATGCAGGTTTAGCTAAAGCTTTACCATCTGATTTAGAAGCGCAATTACAACCGCAGTTTCGCTATCCGGGCTGGGCACCAGTGACAGGTCGTATTCGTACATTACCTTACAACACTAATCGTTTATCAAAAGATCAGATCCCAGATAGCATAATGGCTATTGCCGATAGCGATTTATCAATTGGTTGGGCACCGGCTTATGCTTCTTTCCAATCATTTGTCACGGCAATGCGTATTCTTGAAGGTGAAGATAAAACGGCTAAATGGCTTAAGAAAGTTCAAAAACGTTCGAAAACCTATGCCGGCGAGCTTGGCGTAGTGATGGCCGTTGAACGTGGTGAAGTTGATATTGGTTTTGCAAACCATTATTACACCTTACGTCTTAAATCAGGTAAACCAGATGCAAACCTTGATCTTGCTTTTACCAATCAAGATGCCGGTTGTTTAGTTAATGCATCAGGTGTGTTATCGCTGACAGATAACCCGAACGCAATGAACTTTATGCGCTACTTACTAAGCTCAGAAGTACAAAGCTACTTAGCACGTGAAGCCTACGAAATTCCATTGATCCAAGGTATTGATCAGCCGGCAGGATTACCAGCCTTAGCGGATGTGTCACCGCCGAAAATCGATTTAACTCAATTGGCAGATTTAAGGCCAACACTCGACCTTATGCGCAGTAGCGGTGTTTTATAATGCGCATACCTGCTTCTTATCCCATGGCGCTGCTTGCAGCGCTTTTGGCGTTAGTGCCAGTTTATATTCTGATCACTTTAGCCAGTGATGCGACGGCTGTTTTTGATAGTCACAATTTAAAAATTCTTGGTAACACTTTATCACTTATGGTGTTAACTGTTTTAGGCTCTATTTTAATTGGCGTGCCTCTGGCGTTTATTAGTGCCTATGTTCAACTTCCTTTTAAAAAGCTTTGGCTTGTTTTGTTTGCAGCTCCACTTGCTATTCCAAGTTATATTGGCGCGTTTACTTTATATGCAGCATTTGGCCCCGGCGGTGAGATAAATCAGCTGCTAGGCTTTGAAACACCGCCTATGTATGGCTTAACGGGTGCTGCCATTGTAATGACGCTTTATACGTTTCCGTTTGTAATGCTTACAACGCGTTCGTCTTTACTGAGCCTTGATGCCAGCATGGTAAACGCGGCTCGCACTTTAGGTATGTCGATGCCAATGAGTGTGTTTAAAGTCATATTACCGCGTGTAATAAACGGTATTGCGGCGGGCTCATTACTGGTTGCGCTTTATACCTTATCAGATTTTGGTACACCGGCGATGATGCGCTTAGATACCTTTACTCGCGTGATCTATGTTGAATACAACGCCTTTGGGTTAAGTCGTGCAGCGATGTTATCGTTACAATTAATGGTGATAGTAGGCTTTTTACTGTTCATCGAATCACAAATTAAAACAGCTTCTGAGCGCCACGGTAGACCGCTAATGTTATTTCCATCAAACGGTCAAAAGTTAGCCATGCTGGTGACTTTTCTACCAGTTTTATTATTGGCTATTTGTTTGCCGTTAGCCATTTTTACCCTGTGGCTTGCCCGTGATGGAATTGCTGATTTTGATTTCAGCATTGCTTGGAATTCTGCTTATGCATCTGGCATTGCGGCTATTGTCGCTGTTGTGGTTGCTGTGCCCGTAGCACATGCTGCCTTAAGCGGTAAAGTAGGGCGCATTATGGAACGAGTCACTTATTTCGGATTTGGTATTCCAGGTATAGTGATGGGTACTGCACTTGTTTATGGTGGCCTGCAATTACCGCTTTTATACCAAACTCTGGCATTATTAGTGATTGCCTACGTGCTACGCTTTTTACCGCTGGCAGTTGGCTCTGTACGTACCAGCACTGAACACTTAGATTCGAGTTTAATCAAATCAGCACGCGTATTAGGTGCCAGCCCTCGTGAAGCATTTATGCGTATTACCTTGCCTTTAACACTACGCGGTATCATTGCTGGTGCAGCCTTGGTATTTTTAGAATCAATGCGAGAGCTTGAAGCGACCTTATTACTTGGTCCAACAGGGTTTGAAACCCTATCAACTTATTTATGGCGTGTTTATGAAGCCGGTTATTTCGGTCGTGCTGCCATTCCTGGGCTCTTGTTAGTAGTGATATCAGCATGTGGCTTAGCTATAATGCTCTCAGGCGAAAAGCGCAGTCAATTAGAACATTAAGGATCAGTTTAATGCTATCAGTTAGTAAGCTGTCTATCGATTATGGTAGCAATCGTGTGGTAAGTGAACTTAACTTATCACTTGGGGAAAGTGAGATCCTCATGCTAGTTGGTCCAACTGGCTGTGGTAAAAGTACTATTTTACAAGCGTTAGCTGGGCTTATTCCTATCAGCGAAGGCGAAATTAATTTAGGCTCATGGCGTGCAACACCCAAATTAAAAGTACCACCAGAAAAACGAAAAGTGGGTATGGTCTTTCAAGATTTTGCGTTATTCCCGCACTTAACAGTGCAGCAAAATATTTGCTTTAGATTAACCGATACCTCAAAAGCTGATCATTGGATTAAGTTGCTGGGTCTTGAAGCATTTCGTGATAAAAAGCCCGCTACCTTATCAGGTGGTCAAAAGCAGCGTGTAGCACTTGCGCGTACACTGGCTCACGAACCTGACTTCGTATTACTTGACGAGCCTTTATCAAACTTAGATGCAGCTTTAAAAGATACCCTTCGTTGGGATATTCGTAATGCATTAAAAGATGCTGGTGTACCTGCTATTTGGGTAACCCATGACCAAGAAGAAGCCTTATCTGTAGGTGACCGTGTTGGTGTACTTAAAGAAGGCATTATTCAGCAAATCGATACCCCTGAACGCTGTTTTAGCTTACCAAGCAATCGCTTTGTTGCGCGTTTTTTAGGTGAAGCAAGTTTCATTGCCGGTAATTGTGAAGGTGATATTGCCACCACTGATTTAGGTAATGCACCAGCTATTAGGGTTGATCATGATACTGCAAAAGTTGATGTATTACTTCGCCCTGATGATATTCACCTTATTCAAAATGCAGCTACTAGCAATGGTAAAGTGACATGGGTGCGCTACGAAGGTGGCAGTCGTTTATGTGCTGTTAAACTGGCATGCGATACCGTGGTGACAAGCCGTGTAAGCCATGAAGTGATGGTACGCCCAGGTGATGCAGTGCATGTATCTATCAATACTACACACCCACTTGCGGTTTACGCAGCTTAAATAAAAATATCTGTGCAGGTCTAAATGGCCTGCATTTTTTAGAAAGCTTTCAGCCCTCAGCTGTCAGCCATCAGACACGAGTAAAATCTGCTACCTAGCAACTTGCTAACTTTCCTCTTGAAGCTTTACTCTCGTAACTCTTATCTCGTATCTCGTTACTACAACCATTCCCTGCTAAAGCCAGTCCTACGAGAAGATTTATCAGGTATTAGGCTTTAGGCTCTAGGCTCTAGGCACTAGAACGCGATGTAAAACCGCTGCTACCTTGCAACTTTCTAACTTTACTCTTGAAGCTTTACTCTTGCTAACTTTCCCCTAGTAGCTTTACTCTCGCAACTAGCAACTCGTTAACTTCTCTAAAACGTAAAAAGCCCGCCAGTAGGGGCGGGCTTTTGTTTTATAACAAGGTTAACTCGTTATTAGAATGTGTAACGTACACCTACACGCATTTCCCAAACTGATGCACCGCTTTGTGTAGCAGTTTTACCATTGTTAGGGTTGAAGTCTGAGTATACATAACGACCTTGGTCATCGATTGATGTTTTAATCATACGGTTACCAACAAAGCTACCTTTCTTAAGTACGCCCCAGTCATCGTTTAACATATTTGTTAGGTTATCGATAACGAAGAATACTTCACCTTTGTGACCAGGCATGAAACCAGGTAACTCTTGAGTCATCTTGAAGTTAACTTTAGTGAACCAATCTGCATTTTCGCTGTTACGGCCAACGATTTCGCCGCGTTCAAGGCCTTGAGCAGAAATCCACTCATTGAACTCAGTTACTTCCTCAGGAGTCATGTCGTAAACAACGTTAGGGTCATTCACCTCAGGGATATACATTAACTGACGGCTACGGTTTGAATTGCTATCTCCCCAAACACTGTCGCTACCGTTATATGTATAGCTGTAAGGTAGGCCTTTGTATGTTTCGCTAAATAGGTTGAAACGTGTGTTATAACCATCAAACAATTCAGTTGTGTAACCTAATGTCATAGTAAAGCGATGAGGGATCTCGTAATCAGATGTGTGTGCACCTGGGTTTGTCGGATCGTAGGTCGCCATGTTACCGTAGTTTGAGCTCGCTACCGAGCTAGTCATAGGGTTAACATCTGTTGAGTCAGTGTAAGCATAAGCAAGTTGTACGCTAATACCATTATCAAAGCGTTTGCTCATCGCAGCAGAGATAACATGAGATTCACCGTTGCTACCATCAACGTTGGTAAGTAGTAAATCACCATCACGACCTTCGATAGACTCAAGAATTGGACGCCCATCAAATGTAGTATTACCAGAATCGCGAAGTGCGATGTCTTGAACAATTGCTGCGTCTTTACGCTTGCTTAGTAAGTAATCTAAAGAGAATACATACTCATCTTCAGTTGTGTATGTTGCACCAATTGAGTATTTCCACTCAGATGGCATTTCAAAGTTAGGATCAACAGCATTTACTGAAGAGTCACCTGCACCAATGGTTGTTTGTGCAACTTCATCATACATTTCTTGTGGTACTTCAAAACCTGGTGTACCACCGTTAACGTTTGGTGTATTAAATAAATCTACACCAAAACGTCTAGTTCCAATATTTGTAATACCGTCGTTTGAGTATGAGTTAGATAGCCAAACATTCGGGTTACCACCAGAGAATAGGCCTACACCTGCACGTACTTCTAATGCATCTGTTGCGTACCATTCAAAGCCAACACGTGGTTGTAGTAGGTCAATGCCATCAAATGTTGCTTGGTTGCTGAACTTGTAACGGTTTGTAAAGTTTTCATTGTAGTTAGGTTTGTCGTCACTTGTGTATTTGTCGTAACGAAGACCAAACGTTAATGTTGCATCTAAATCAGTGAAACTGTACTCATCTTGCACATAGAATGTATGTTGAGCATAGGCGAAGTTTGCAGCTGCATCAGTAGGATCATTTGTGCCTGCTGCGTTGTTGTAGAAAATAGCTGAAGCTAAACCATTTTCAAAATCATCAATAGAATCAAAACGCCACTCACCTTGGGTGTGTTGTACGAATTGGTTGAAAACTTCGATTTCTTCATACTCGTAACCACCTGTGATCGTGTGCTGATCAAGGTAGTATGTTGCAGCAAATTTAGCTGTCGTCGTTTCGTAATCTAGGTCGTTTGATTGACGAGAGTCATCTGGACCGATATATACTGTACCACCATCTGTTGCATCAATTTGCATTTCACCAAAGCTACTTGCTGCATCAAGTGATTGTACAGTTTTATCAACTTCTGATTTACCTAAACGAATTTCAGTTGATAAGTTATCGGTCCAATCTGAGTAAAGTGAACCGATGATTGATGTGTACTCAGCGCTTTCTTCAAAGAAGTGACTATCTAAGGATAAGCGTGTACTACCCGTGTCTGATTGCTTAAAACTATTACCGTCGTTATAGTTATAAATTAGGTTGGCACGGTGATCATCGTTGATGTTCCAGTCTAACTTAATTAAGATTTTTTCATCTTCAACTGGTTGGCTTGATGGTGTAGTACCAGCATTATAACCGTATACATCTTGAGAAATCTGTTGGATTCTTGCTAAATCTGAAGCAGATACACTACCTGTATCTAATGCGCCATAATTATATTGTTCTACGCCTTCAAGTTTCTCATACGAGGTAAATAAGAAAAGGTTATCTTTGATTAGTGGTAACCCAACATTGAAGCCATAACGCTTTTCGGTGTAATCACCAGGATCCGCATCTTTTCCTTCAATTTTGTCGCCTTTCATTGAATCATTTGTGTAATCAAAGAACACACCACCGTGCACTTCGTTACCACCTGATTTAGAAACCGCATTGATGTTACACGATGTGAAACCACCGTATTGAACATCAAAAGGTGCTAGCTCAACTGCAACCTGTTCGATTGAATCAAAAGAGAAAGGAGTACGAATTGTCGGGTAACCATTAGAGCTTAGACCGAAGTTATCGTTCATACGAACGCCGTCTAGCGTTAAGCTGTTAAAGCGTGGGTTACCACCACCACAGTTGATTGAACCACGGCTATCATCAATTGTTACACGTGGGTCGATACGAACGATATCTTTTAAATCACGGTTGATAGCTGGTTGGTTTTCTAAATCTTCAAGTGTGAACGTTGCAGCTGGGCCTGTACCACCAGACATACGGCTGATTGGACGACCAGTAACTACGATTTGTTCTACATCAGATTGTCTCTCTAACGTAACATTAACTGGGTAGTCAGCACCAACTTGTAGGTTGATGTTGTTGAATGTTTGATCTGCGAATACGTCAGAATCTACAACAACGCGGTAAGGACCACCTACACGTAGGCCTTTTGCTGTGAAGTAACCCGCATCGTTCGTTTCAGTTTCTTTAGTTGAACCTGAAGGTAAGTGAACGATAGTAATCTTAGTGCCTGCAGCAGGGTTGCCGCTAGGACCTTTGATTTGACCCTTGATAGCAGATGTTGTTTCATTTGCTAACGCTGCACCACTCACACCAACACATGCTGCAATAGCAAGTGATAGAGCTGTTTTGCGGAGTTGGATTTTCATTATGTTATTTCCCGTGTTAGAGGTTATGTTTCATTTATAGTTTGCTGTCAGTTGGCATCTTAAGTGCCTTTACTAACGGTTTTGCTGATTTATCAAATAAGTTATTTAATAAACCTGCCAATCTTATCCCGCCTTGTTGTAGGCGAGTTTTAACAATCGGTAAGTTTTTATAGATATAACTATAACTTACGTTTGTTTCATTTTCTTTATACAGAGAGTTTGCAATGTTATTAGATTCGATTAACCAATCGCTAGGAGAACCGGAAAGATAGTCCGTTATTAACGCTTGATTTGTTGTATTTATAAATTGCGCAAACTCAGTATAGGACAAATTTTCATTTTCAATGAGTTTCGTGTCCCACAAGCTATGTAAATTGGTATCTTGACCGAAGAATGTGACAGAAATATTGTTGCCGCCACGATCTTCACCGCGACCGGCATGAAAAGGTTGATGGCTATCGCCAACGAGGTGAACTAAAAAGCGCAGAGCGAACTGTTTTTCACCTAAAGAAGCTTTTTGGTTTTGTAATACTGAGATTGAATATTCCATGCCTTCGAGGATATCTGACACGGTTTCTTTATTATGGTGGGTATTTGAGTCGTAATGAGGTTTGGCTTCACCTTCTTTAAAGTTAATGTAATGCCAGCGCGAAGATTTCTTTTGCCAGAATTTTTCTGGAGCAGAACGCATTTCATCAGCCCACGTTGCTACCTGTGGTAAAGAATCACCATCAAGTAAAGGAACTAATGCTTGCTTGGTGGTGTCTGTAATATGCTTAGATGCAATTTCACCAATAATACGGTGACCATTCTGACCCCATGCATTAGCAGGGTTACTTAACACCGCAGAAATAACTGGTGTTGATAACAGCAACATTTTTATTGTTTTTTGTAACATTGACTCAGTGTCCAAAAATGAATGTGCCCTGAAGCACGATTTCTTGATGCATATTTTCCTGAATTTAAAAGCAAATAGAAAGGACTCAATAAGATTCATAATTTCTTGTTCATATATGTTATTTATCAATAACTTAAAATATTCAGGTAAAATTACTTGTTGTAATAAGTAAGAATAATTGTTCAAATAGAGACAACGGAGCGTTGTTGGCTATTAAAATTGAATTTAAGAACAATACTAATAAAAAAATCGTCGATTGTTACATTTTTGTTTCTAGCAGTTATTTTGTTTTTTTATATCGGAATTTTGCAGGGCAAACCGGCTGTATCTGATATAGATGCATTTATTGAAACGTCTTTTCAATGTGATACTAAGTCAGAGGTTAACCTTAACGAGTTGGTGGTGTATTCATCAGGCAAAGTATTGGCTGAGGATGTAGCTAAAACTTTGTGCGCTGATGACATCATTAGTAAACAATACGGCAAGGTCACCTCTTATTGGGGTTATAAAACTTCAGACACAATTGAGTTTTTAGGTAAAGGGATTGCAGATTTGATCCTGGCTAAAGAAAACTTGATTAATGCCTTTATGGCCGAGTCAACCTATAACTACCAAGCAGTTGTTGGCTTTCCTGACTACACTGCTTATTTAATTTCTAGTAAAGAAAAGCCACGCATTGAAAAAAGCTACTTTTTAGATAAACGTATTGGTTTGCTTGATTACCCAACGAGCCGCTCTGGACACATTCTCCCTAAACAATTATTTAAAAAATTAGATATCAACCTAGAAAATCTAAACATCACTTACGCAAGTTCCCATACTGAATTAAGAGAGCTTCTTGCAAGTGGTAAGGTCGATTTAATTTCTTCTTATTGGCAAGACAGCGACCAGCAACGTTTTTCTAAAAACTACATTACTCCTATACGCGACAATATAAGTGGTAGTCGTTGGTATTTAAAAATGCAGGATGAAAACACCGACCTTTTATGTGCAGTTCAAGCGCAGTTAACCCAATTGGCACACAATCAAAATTCTCATTACTTTAATCATGTTGAGTCTTTTTGGGAATGTGAGTCGACTCAGCAAACAATGAAAGTAGGGGATAGCAATGCTGCCAATTAGAGTAAAACTTGCTTATGGGGCAGTATTTATTAGCTGTTGCTTGGTTTTATTTGCCAGCTTTATTACAGCAAAAGCTTATAAGACAACAACTAATGATGCCCTGACTCTAGCAAAAGTTGAAAACCGCATTGCCCTTGATTTAAACCATTTAAATTTACCTGATGATTTTTTAAAGCATTCAGGTAGTAAAGATATGGTACTCAATTATATCGCGCGTCTTAATGCACAATTAGCTGACTCAGGCGTGATGGTTTACTCCATTGAGGGGATCTCTGATTATCCTGCTCGTGCAGATTTAATCACTAAGCAATTGCATGCACCACAAAAGTCATTAACGGTTAGCTTTGTTGTGGCATCGTCTTTATTTGCTAAAGATGATATCGCAGTGTTTATTTTGGTGTGTTTATTTGCAGCTGCATTTACTTATTTATTATTTATAAGTGAACGCACTAAAATCCAAATAGCTAAACACGAACCAGAAGTTGCTGTTCAGGCAGAAGAAAAGCCTAAATTGATAGTCGATCTTCAAAATAAAACCTTGGCCGCTAGCTGTGCTGTTGATAAAACAGTGGCGCTTGCTAATAAACCGCTCTGCTTTTACCTTGCATTGGTTGAGTTTTGTATTGAACATCCAGATGTAGTGCTTAATCAAAATAAAGATGTACCAGAAGAATTACTGACTTTAGCAAACAAGTATTTTTACCGGTTAGTAGAGCTTGGTCACACGATACGTAAGCGCCCAAACTTTACCAATAGTTTAGAAAAAACATTAAGTGAAATTCGGGCTGCACTTGATGAAGTTTGGCAAGAGCAGCCTGAGATAAAAGAAACCTATTATCCACCTAAGGCCCATGGTGAAGGCTCCCGTTCTCGATTACATCATTACGGATTGAAAGCGATCGAGATTGCCGATATTGAAGTCATTGGGAAGTAATCTAGTTTAAAAGTAAAAAGGGAAGTCACTGGCTTCCCTTTTTCTATTTAAGTAGTCTTTATTTAGGGGCGTAATCAGCCGCTTTAACAGGACTATTTTGCTCAAAGAAACGTTTTAATGCCTGTGCATCTGTATCATCTGTACTCACAAAGCCTTTTTTATTGGTAAGAGTAGGATAGCCATCACCACCAGAGGCATTATAGCTGTTAATGCTCATGCGATAAGTTTTAGCCATATCAAGTGGCTTTCCAGCAATTTTAACATCAGATAAAGTGTCGTTAATGCGTTTAAAGCTTAGCTTATAATATTGTAAGTAGGCACCTGAATCAGGTGGGAAAGAAGTAACAACTTGTAAGTAGTCAAATAGCTCTTGGCCTGTCATATCAATATAGGTGATACGGTTTTTAAAAGGATGAACTTTTAAAATATCTTTATAACTTACATCGCCTGCTTGAATGCTATCGCGAATACCGCCACCGCTTATCAAACCAAAATCAGCACCCACTGACTGCATTTGTGCAGCAATAATAACGCGTGCTAAGTTTACTTGCTCATAGCGTACTTTATTGCGATCACCTTCAAGTTTTGCATCCACGTTACCTATTTTACCAGCAATTTGTGCTGCGCCTTTTTGCTGATAAACCGCAAGGATGTCTTGTAAGTTTTTGTTTGGTTCAATGTACTCAGCCGCTAGCTTTTTATTACCGTTTTCATCATCGATATAAAGATTTACAGGAATAAGTGAGTAATTGAGCAAAGTTAATTCATCGTTTTCTAATTTGAATTCAGCTTTACCAACATATTTACCCCACTCATGGGCTTGCATGATCCAAGTACCATTTTGTTGGTCAGGCTTACACTCTTTACCTGGCATAAAGCTTTTGTCAGCAACATTGGCTTCTTTCATACACACAGGCTCTTGTGAATGACCGCCAACAATAATATCAAGCATCCCTTTTGGTAAATTGCGCGCCATAGTCACATCACCGGGTGCGTTAATACCAAAGTTAGCATCAACATAGTGACCCATGTGAGTAACAGCGATGGTAATATCTGGGTTGTACTGTTTATCAATTTCTGGAGCTAACTTTGCAGTAACGTCTGTAGGGTCTTTAAATTCTAGGCCACCGATATATTGCGGGTTACCGATTTTAGCGGTATCTGTGGTAGTTAAGCCTATTACAGCAATTTTAAGCCCATTCTTTTCAAAGATTTTATAGCCTTGGTAACGAGTTTCACCAGTTGTTTTATCGATGATATTGGCTGATAAAAAAGGGAAGTTTGACCAATTTTGTTGTTGATCAAGTACTGCCAGTGGATTATCAAACTCATGGTTACCAATTGCCATGGCATCATAACCAATTAACGACATACCTTTAAAATCTGGTTCCGCGTGTTGTAAGTCAGACTCTGGAATACCCGTATTGATATCACCACCAGAAAGCAGTAAAACAGCATGACCTTGTGCTTTGGCTTCGGCTTTTAGTCGATCAATTAAAGTCTTACGAGCAGCCATGCCATATTCACCTTGTTCGTTATGCCAAAAACGACCATGGTTATCATTAGTATGAAGCAGAGTTAAATATTGGGCTGAATCAGTATTATTAGAAGAGGAGCTACATGCGGTTAGGGTAACCAGTAGCGATGTTAGTAAAAAAAAGCGCATAATTGTTTGCCTGAATAGAGCAGTAGGTTAATTATGCGCTTAGTTTAAACGACTTAAGTTTAAATTAAATGTCTTTTATAAACTTTTGTCGCTATTTTCTGTATTTAGTTGTCCTGTTGCGGCAAGTTGTCTGCGTTGTAGTTCTTGTTCTGCGTAATGAGACTTTTGATGATTATTGCCGACCATCCAATTTAAAAAACTAGCGGGTAACTTACTATAAGGCTCACCTTGGTGTAGGCCAAAATCGCATATTGCGTTCTCTTCATTCGCCATGGTTCATTCCTGTGTGTTCATTGTTGTCGTGCAGATACTAACAAACTGAGCCTATTTGATAAGACGATTTTGATTTATTCTTTAAATTTTTTATAACCATAATGAATACATGGTGTAAATTAATGTAACTGAGATGTAATTGCTTTGGCGCGTTTTGTGTAACTGTTTTGTTTGCTATTTAAGCGTCTGTCTATTTTGTTTAAGCTTCTTGCAGTTATATAATAAAAATTATCAGGAAAGATAAACAATGAAAAAACATCTACTTGCAACTGCTTTATTGGCTAGCTGTTTTACAGCCAATGCTACTATTGTTGAAATGCAGACAGATCTGGGCAGTATTACTGTTCACCTTTATGATCAACACACACCTATTACCGTTGAAAACTTTTTAAACTATGTTGCAGATGGCAGCTACGACGGTACGGTTATCCATCGCTCAGTTGATAACTTTGTATTGCAAGGTGGTGGTTTTAAGTTTGATACTGATTTTGAGGCGATAGAAACTGCTGACGTTATTACCAATGAGCCAGAGCTGTCGAATGTTAAAGGTACCATTGCAATGGCCAAGCTTGGTGGTAATGCTAATAGTGCGACAAGTCAGTGGTTTTTCAATTTAAAAGATAACAGCGCTAACCTCGACTTACAAAATGGTGGCTTTACTGTTTTTGGTGAAGTAACTGTACAGAGTATGGATGTTTTAGAACAAATCACCTCTTTAGTTCATTGTGGAGAAATCCCAGTAGTAAATCTTAATGAAGAGCAGTGCCCAGATACAACATCAGGTTTCAGTGGTGAAAACTTATTTTACATTAACAGTGTGACTGTGATTGATGATGATCCGAATTCGTCTGCTTCTTTATCACCAAAAGAGAACACGCTAATTGATGAAGATAACTCTTCAGACAATGATGGTAGTAGCTCAGGCGGGAGTCTTGCGTGGATGCTATATTTATTAGCCCTAGCAGGCTTTGCTCGTCGTAAATGATTCCGTATACCCAAACCACCTCAAGATGCGAGTTTCAGTTGGAATTAAAAGCGATTTAGGCAAGGCATTGATTGCATGTAATAGTGGTTCTATTGTTAAAATCAATAACGCAGTATAAATCGCTTTTAAACCAACCCTTTGGGCGCTTCACAGGCACTTACTCTCA
>NZ_LKDX01000031.1:0-54749 GCF_001401795.1 Pseudoalteromonas sp. P1-26
AATCGCGATGGACGAAGGTTTACGCTTCGCTATCCGTGAAGGTGGCCGTACAGTTGGTGCTGGTGTTGTTGCAACTATCGTTGAGTAATCAACTATAGTGATGCATTAAGCATTAAGAAAAACCCGAGCTTAGTCTCGGGTTTTTTTATGGGTGAAAAGCTATCAGCTATCAGCTTTCAGACGTCAGATTCGATCGGTAGGGTTGTTTAGTGTGGTGTCTCGCTCAGCATTCGGCCTGTTCATTCTTCGGGTAGGTTGGTTTGAACGCAGCGAAACCGAACACAATCCATGTAAACCTGTACTTTGATAAAACCAAACTATCATAAAGCACTCCCAAGGTTATGCTTGACCTAGAACCTAGAACCTAGACCCTAGAGCCTTTACCCTCGCTAACTCGCAACTCACCCCTAGCACCTAACCCTATTATTTCCCCTAAAACTAATTACTTACCTATAGCTAAAGTTGTTTTTGTTTCATCATTTCGTCATGAAAAACCACTTTTTTAGTAACAATGCCTTCTTAGTATGGCTGCGCTAATTATCCAAGTGCAGTTTAGTTAGCACTCAAACTCTTAAAATAACGTACTAACGGAACGTAACGATGAAAATTAATAAAATTGCTACTGCAATTGGTTTAACGCTGGCATTGTCAGCGACGGCCAATGCAGGTGTGTTACCAGACAGTCAAAAACAAAATGATTGGTATAGTGCTGCTGAAACAAAATTAACAGAAAAAGAAGCGGCGGCTCAGGCTGAGCAAACGTTTAAAGCTAAAAATGTCATTTTATTTGTTGGCGATGGTATGGGTATCTCAACGCTAACTGCATCGCGTATCATGGCGGGGCAAATGGAAGGTAAGTCGGGCGAAGAAGGCTTACTTAGCTTTGAAGAATTCCCTTACTCAGCGCAAATCAAAACTTATAACGTTGATGCGCAAACCCCTGACTCTGCAGGCACAATGACAGCAATTATTTCAGGTGTTAAAACCGATGTAGGTGTAATTGGTGTTAACGAAAATATCGAGCGTGGCGAGTGTGCAACGGTTGCGGGTAATGAGTTAATTACCGCAACAGAGCTGGCTGAAATTAAAGGTCTAGCAACAGGTGTTGTCTCAACGGCGCGTATTACTCACGCAACCCCGGCTGCAACCTATGCAAAATCGGCTGACCGTAACTGGGAAGACGTGTCAGACATGCCAGCTGATGCTGTAGAAGCCGGTTGTGAAGATATCGCCTCACAACTTGTTAATTTCGAGAAGAACCTAGAAGCACGCTTCGTAGGTACTGACGTAGATGGTCTTGAAGTTGTGATGGGTGGCGGACGTCGTCACTTCTTACCGAAAGATGCAGCGTTCAATTCAGCTGATGCAGTCAGTGAAGTAGAAGGTGACCGTACTGATGAGCGAGACCTAACTGCTGAATGGCAAGAAATGTACCCTGATGGCAAGTACGTCATGGACCAAGCTGGCTTTGATACACTAAATGCTGACAGCAAACGTGTATTTGCATTATTTAACGAATCACACATGCAATACGAAGCAGATCGCGCTAACGATGTTGCGGGTGAGCCGTCATTATCTGAAATGACAGGTAAAGCGATCGACATCTTAAAGAGCAATGAAAAAGGCTTTTTCTTAACGGTTGAGTCTGGTCGTATCGACCATGGCCACCATGCGGGCAATGCTTATAACGCGTTAAACGATACAGTTGAATTTGCCAAAGCAGTGCAAACAGCAGTAGAGAACACCAACCCAGAAGAAACACTTATTCTTGTTACTGCCGACCACAGCCACGTATTTACTATCGCGGGTTATCCAAAGCGCGGCAATCCAATCTTAGGTCAAGTGGTTGCCATTGGTAGCGAAGAGCCAAGCCTTGCGGCAGATGGCATGCCGTACACCACAGTTGGTTATGCAAATGGTTTAGGTTTTCGCGATTTAGGTGATGAAACTGATGCAGATGCATCATATAGCGAAGCGGCATTTGCAGGTCGTGTTGATTTAACGGGTGTTGATACGACGATGCCTGGTTATCACCAAGAAGCTACCGTGCCATTAGGTTCTGAGACTCATGCGGGTGAAGATATTTCACTTCATGCAAAAGGTCCAGGTGCGCAACTAGCACAAGGCGTTGTGGAGCAAAACGTAATTTTCCACATCATTAACCAAGCTCTAGAACTAATTGAAGAATAATGGCGACGACGATGAAAAAACTAAATTTAATTTCTCTTGCTGTAGTAGTAGCGTTAGCGGGTTGTTCTGATGACGATGACAACTCACCAAAAACATTAACCGTTGAAAACACATTAGCTGTTGGTTCTGAGCAGTGTGTAAACGGTGGTACAGAAACACTAACAGGTGAAGATAGTAACGATAACGGTGAGCTAGACTCAGCAGAAGTAACGGACACAACCGTTGCATGTAATGCACCAGCAACGTCGTTAACGGCATCGCAATTAGAGCCGTTGACCGATAATGAATGGTTCAAGTCAGCACAAGTTAAAGTCGCTACTAGCGAAGAAAACATTGCTGCCGTTGTAAAAGAGTCTGGTAAAGCGAAAAACGTGATTCTGTTTGTTGGTGACGGCATGGGTATTTCAACCGTGACGGCAGCACGTATCATGGCCGGTCAGCTTGAAGGTAAGTTAGGTGAAGAGCACCAACTAAGCTTTGAAACACTACCTTTCTCAGGGTTTGCTAAAACCTATAACGTTGATGCGCAAACACCTGATTCTGCGGGGACGATGACAGCAATGGCATCGGGCGTAAAAACGGATGCTGGCGTTATCGGTGTTGATGAAGACATCGAGCGTGGTAACTGTGCAACGGTTGCAGGTAATGAACTAGTTACAGCCACTGAACTTGCAGAGATTGCCGGTAAGTCGACTGGTATTGTTTCGACAGCGCGTATCACTCATGCAACACCTGCAGCAACGTATGCAAAATCGGCCGACCGTAACTGGGAAGACGTATCAGATATGCCAGAGGCGGCAGTTACCGCTGGTTGTGAAGATATTGCATCGCAATTAGTTAATTTTGAAGCAAACCTAGAAGCACGCTACGAAGGCCTAGATGTTGATGGTTTAGAAGTTGTCATGGGCGGCGGTCGTCGTCATTTCTTACCGAAAGATGCAGCTTTTAACTCTGCTGATGCTGTGAGCGCTGTAGAAGGTGACCGTACAGATGGTCGCGACCTAACAGCTGAATGGAAAGCTAAATACCCAGCAGGTCAATATGTGATGGACCAAGCAGGTTTTGATGCAATCGATGCAGAGTCAACAGAGCGCGTATTTGGTTTATTTAATGAATCACATATGCAATACGAAGCCGATCGCGCAAACGATGTAGCGGGCGAGCCTTCGCTTGCTGAGATGACAGCAAAAGCAATTGATGTGTTAGACAACAACGCTAATGGTTTCATGCTAACAGTTGAAGCTGGCCGTATTGACCACGGTCACCACGCTGGTAATGCTTACAATGCACTAAGCGATACAGTTGCGCTTTCAAAAGCAGTCCAAGTTGCTCTTGATAAAACCAGCATTGAAGACACGTTAATCATAGTAACAGCTGACCACAGCCACGTATTTACTATTGCTGGCTACCCAAAACGTGGTAACCCAATCTTAGGTAAAGTGGTACCTGTGGGTAGTGATGAACCATCACTTGCAGCAGATAACATGCCATACACAACAGTTGGTTATACCAATGGTGGCGGTTTCCGCGACTTAGGTGATGAGACTGATGCTGATGCAGGTTATAACTATGCGCCGGTAACGGGTCGTGTTGATTTAACTGATGTTGACACAACAACACCTGGTTTCCACCAAGAAGCTGTCGTACCACTAGGCTCTGAAACACACGCAGCAGAAGATGTGGGTGTGTATGCAGTAGGCCCAGGTGCACATTTAGTAACAGGCACTAATGAGCAAAGCCTTATCTTCCATGTTATGGATTATGCCGCTGACCTTGTTAAACAAGCCGATGCTAAATTAGCACAGTAATGAGTTCTTGGGAGGCTCTAAGCCTCCCTTACTCAATTAGTTATAAAGTAAACCAAGACAAAAAGAGAATCCCGTGAAAGCTGCCATCTTACTTGCCTCATTACTTAGCCCACTTGCTGTTGCAGGGCAATGCGATATGAACACCGGTTTTACGCAAGCAGACTATACGGTCACAACAGATATAGTTGCTAATAAGCAGCATACTGAAAACACCTTTACCCTTTGGCGTACGCCTCACCAGGTGGCTAAGCAGAATCCACAGTTTATTGAATTATGGCAACAGTTGCGCAATCAACAAATTCGCCCAATTCGTTATTTTCAGCATGCCCAGCGTGGTATTGAGTATCAACCATCGGAAGTGCAAGGTGAACAAGATTGGAGTAGCAAATATCAGTTAGTAAGTGATAAGTTTTTAGCCTCTATGACGCACCAGAAAAGCACAGGTGAAGGCTGTGAGCTAACAGAATATTACACACAACAGCAGGGTGATAGCAAAATAGAGCTAAGCTGGCTTGCCAATCAAAAGTTACTCAAAGCAATTCGTATTTCAACACCAACATATAGCCGTGAAATTACTTTAACAGCCAGCCACCACAATCAACAGAATGTGCAGGCTGAGTTTGCGAAATGGGATAACTACCAAACAACCGATTACGCAGATATCGGTGATAATGAAAGCGATCCGTTTTTAGCTAAAATGATCAACTTAGGGTTTGTTGAGCATGGCGCGAGCGGTTTTTATGATGCGCAAGGTAATCAGCTCAAAGGTGAGCATGGCCATCATCACTAATTAATTATTACAATGCCGCTTTTTTAGCGGCATTTTTGTCTCTGTAACTCAGTGCTTTCTAGAGCAGTTTATTGTCTGTTTAGTTAAGGCAAAATTACTTATTTCTACGAAGTGTTGCAACTATTGTCTGGTTTGATTGGTAAATTGTGCCATTGTTGCTTAAGTTTAACCAAGGAGGAACAGTCATGACAAAAATAAATACAAAACACCCAGCAGGTACTTTCTGCTGGGCCGAGTTATGCGCGAAAGACTGGCAAGCTGCAAAGCAGTTTTATACGCAACTTTTTGACTGGAGTTTTGATGACCAGCCGATAGGCGAAGATATGTATTACACCATGCTGAAAAAACAAGGTGATGATATTGCCGCTATGTATCAAATGCCAGAAAGTATGAGCGAGATGCCAACCCATTGGTTATTGTATATTGCTGTTGATGATGTTGACCAAAGCACAGAGTTGGCAAAATCATTAGGTGCAACTGTATTGGTAGGGCCACATGATGTTATGACGGCAGGTCGCATGGTGATGCTTCAAGAACCAGGCGGTGCAACATTTGCCTTATGGCAAGCCGGTGAGCATATCGGGGCTAAACGAGTGCAAGAGCTTAACCTACCTTACTGGTTTGAGCTTGTATCGAAAGACATGCAAAAAAGTCGCGACTTTTATTGTCAGTTATTCGGGTGGCAGTTTGAGGTGAAACCCATGGAGGGCATGGACTACACCTTATTTACCATCGATGAGCAACCGATTGCGGGCATGCTTGAGATGACCAATGAATGGCCAGATGATATTCCACCCCACTGGATGCCGTATTTTGCGGTAGCAGATTGCGATCAGGCAGTCGCTAAAGCAACGCAGCTTAATGGCGCTATTTGTGTGCCAGCAACAGACATTCCAGATGTTGGGCGCTTTAGTGTGATTACCGATCCACAAGGGGCCGTATTTTCTATACTTAAATCAACCATTGATGAATTAACTTAAGCCCTTGGTTTTTGCCAATCTGTCCCAAGGTATATATATCTAAGCCCCCTCAAAATGCACAAACTCGCACCTTGAGGTGGTTTGGGTATAATACCAATCCGCAATAATACTTAGTCATTTTGAGGGATTAAACCTGTCGCTACCTGCGTTAAAAATTTCTGATTTAGAACAACTAAATAACGAAATTTTTGCCTTGTTATCAACGAGGTTTTCTTGCCTCAAAATAGACCATTTAATTAAGCGAATTGGTATAAAAAGCTAATTAAGGAGCAGATTGATGACTAAGCATGTGGTGGTTACGGGGGCCAATAAAGGTATTGGTCTTAATTTTTGTAAACAGTATTCAGCCCAAGGTTACCGTGTTACTGCAGTGGTTCGCACGCCAAGTGAGGAGCTTCAAGCACTCGATGTGAAAATTATTAGCGACATTGATGTATCTAACGCCGATGATGTTGCAACACTTGCCAATTACTTACACGGCGACAAAATTGATATTTTGATTAACAACGCCGGTATTTTTCATAACGAAACATTAGCTGACATGGACTTTGCAGCCATCGAAAAGCAAATTAGCGTGAACAGTATCGCGCCTATTCGTATTACTCATGCATTACAGCAAAGCTTAGGTATTGATGCTAAAGTGGCGATGATCACATCGCGCATGGGCTCAATTGCTGATAATGGCTCGGGCGGTTACATTGGTTATCGTATGTCAAAAGCGGCACTTAATGCCGCCAGTGTTAGTTTAGCCCATGAGCTAAAAGATAAAAAAATTGCTGTAGGGTTATTTCATCCGGGCTTTGTACAAACGCAAATGGTTAATTTTGCAGGCGATATTAGCCCTGAAACTGCTGCAGAGCGGCTCATCAAGCGGATTGACGAATTAAACCTTAGCAACACAGGTGGGTTTTGGCATTCAAACGGCGAAACGCTACCTTGGTAATGCATTTTTCACTGTTTTTATAATTCGGTTAGTTAGCGGCTAAAAAGCTGCTAACGGCTGATAAGTTTCGCTAATTATTGAACTTATAGTTTGCTATACTCGTACAATTAAAAGTCATTTTGATGTAGAGAGCAGCACATGGAATTAGAGCAAAATAGCGATTTAACCCTTCCTCTTTTTTATTTCGATGAAAACCTTCACAGCCGCGATATCGAATCTCCAGATTTACTATTACATGTAACGCTAAGCGAAGAGTTACTCGCGCAGCTTTGCCAAAATCCAGCTGTTGATAGCAGTGTCGCAATTGCCATTAATGAATATCGTCTTGAAGCGTTAAATGATAACTATCAAGCATTGATTGATGGTGAGCATGATGCGCAGCTGACACTCGTTCGTGGGCCACTATTAAGCGCGATGCTTAGCTGCGACAACGAGCAAACCTTTGTATCGCCGCAAGTTGATATGATGCCAACCTTTGATTTAGGTGATGACGCTGAAGATATCGAGGAGGAAGGATGAGAAAACTCCTCACTACCGTATTTGGTCTTATTTTATTAAGTGGTTGTGCTTATTTAGGCGCTGCTCACTACGACGAACTGTTTGGTAAAGAGCAACCTAGAGAGCGTGTTGTTGCTGCATCAACACTTGAAGGTGCTGAGTTTTTAAGTGATGTAAAGCCTGTACTCGACACTCGTTGTGTGGTTTGTCACGGCTGTTATGACGCACCATGTCAGCTTAAGTTATCTTCTGTGGAAGGTATCGACCGCGGTTTAAGTAAAGAGCGTGTTTATGACGGCACTCGTTTACTAGCCCAAGAGCCTAGTCGCTTACTGTTTGATGCGACATCTACCGCCCAGTGGCGTGAAAAAGGCTTTACGCCAGTACTTAACGAGCGAGTACAAAGCGAAGAAGCGAACCTTGCTGGAAGTGTGCTTTATAATGCCTTGGTTCTGAAGCAAAGCAGCCCACTTCCTAAGCAAGCTATTTTAGGCGATGAGTTTGATTTTTCACTCGATCGTGAACAAACATGTACCACAATGAATGACTTTGACTCATTCGCTAAAGATAGCCCGCACAGTGGTATGCCTTATGGTTTACCGGGGATCTCAAGCGAAGAGTTTCAGCACCTTGCTAAATGGCTTAAGAAGGGCGGTTACCTTGCTCATATTGAGCCTCCTGAAGAAGGCGTACTAAAACAAGTTGAACGTTGGGAAGCGTTCTTAAATCAAGATGGTTTAAAGCATCAACTGGCTGCTCGTTATATTTATGAGCACTGGTATTTAGCGCATATTTACTTCCCTGAGCATGGCGATAAACACAGTTACTTTAAGCTGGTGCGCTCTTCAACGCCACCGGGTGAAGAGATCAAACACATTAGCACCCGTCGCCCTTATGAAGACCCTAAGGTTGAGCGTGTTTACTATCGTTTAATGCATGATCGTTCGACTATTTTAGCGAAAACACATTTACCTTTAGCATTAAATGACGAAAAGCTTGCACGCATCCATTCGCAATTTATTGAAGCTGATTATCAAGTAAATAAACTGCCAAGCTATAAACCAGAAGTGGCATCAAACCCATTTAAAGCCTTTGCTGCAATCCCAGTAAACTCACGTTATCAATTTATGCTTGATGAAGCTGAGCTTATTATTATGGGTTTTATTAAAGGGCCTGTTTGTCGAGGTCAAATCGCGTTAAACGTGATTAACGACCAGTTCTGGGTGGGGTTTGCTAAACCTGAAATGGCGGCGACACCTAAAGTGGGTGAATTGTTGTTACAACATGAAGATGCCTTAGCATTACCAGCAGAAGAAGAAAGCAATGCCTTGCCGATTTCTAGTTGGGTGAAGTATTCAAAACGCCAAAACAAATACCTGTCAGCCAAAGTTGCACTGGCTAATAAGATGTTTGAGAACGGTCAGCACCTAACAACCGATTTACTTTGGCAGGGTGATGGCCATAACCAAAATGCAGCACTGACGGTGTTCCGCCACTTTGATAGCGCAACAGTTGTAAAGGGCTGGATAGGCCAGCAACCAAAAACCGCCTGGATACTCGACTACGCACTATTTGAACGTATTCACTACTTGCTGGTGGCGGGGTTTGATGTGTATGGCAACATTGGTCATCAGTTATTAACTCGTTTGTATATGGACTTTTTACGCTTAGAGGGTGAAGCAAACTACCTTGCATTATTGCCAGAAGCTAAGCGCAAAGAAATTAAAGCTCAGTGGTATCGTAAATCACCACCTAGCTTAACGAGTTTCTTTGAAGATGAATTGTCATTTAGCCAACCTACGGGTATTGAATACAAAACAATGGACTCGCAGTCAGAGTTGTTCAATATGCTAAAAGAGAAGCTTAAGCCAATTTTAAGCCCTCGTTACGACTATACGAAAGTGCCTGAGCCACTTGCTAAAATTAACAACCTTCCGGTTAAAGCAGTGAACTTGCTACCGCAAATTTCGTTTGTGTTAGTCAAAGATGGCGATGATAAGCACAAGGCCTATACCCTGATCCATCATAATGCTCATTACAATATTTCGAGCTTATTGAATGAAGAAGGGCAACGAGCTTATGACGAAGATACAGTAACGATTGTGCCTGGGTTCATAGGTGATTACCCAGAAGCCATTTGGTACTTACACAATGACCAGCAAATTGCAGCTTTTGTAGCTGGGCTTGCTAAAGCAACAGATGAAGCAGCTTACAGAGATCTGAAAAGTGAGTTCGCTATTCGCCGAACACATCCACAGTTTTGGCAATACAGCGATATTTTACACCGTGTAGCGAAAGAGTATCGCGGCGTTGAATTTGGGTTATTTGACTATAACCGACTCGAAAATCGATAAATTTCTGTTAACTATCATGTTTAAAGCCCACTTCAAGTGGGCTTTCTTGTATTCTATGAACTACAATTATTTTTAAAAAATAATGAGTAAAACATGTTGCAGCTAGTCACAGATATCCGAAGACGATATCGCTGGGGGTTATTGGCGATTGCCATATTGATCTCTGTATCAGCTATCTTGATACAGAGCCTTTTGTATATCCAAAAGGGTGACGCCAAAGTTATCAACATTGCCGGTAAGCAACGTATGCTGTCACAAAAAATAGCCTTGTACGGCAATGCACTCATTTACCATGAATCCGATCATTTTCAACAGCAACACCGAAGACTACTGCAACAAGCGGTTGAGCAATTTATTGCAGGGCATCAATTTTTAACTCAGCAAGATGAGCAAGGTCACTATATTCATTTAGATAAAGCACTTGAGGCCCATTACTTCTCGCCGCCTACCGCATTAGATGAACACGTGAAGCGTTATGTGAGTAAAGCGCAGCAGCTATTAAACAATACTAATGATTTTGCCTATGTGGACCGCTCAACATTTGTTAGTAATCAGCTTGAAGCACTACTCACAAAGCTAGACCAAGCGGTTAAGTTACTTGAGCAAAAATCAGTTCAAAAAGTCACATTTTTGGCGGTTTTAGAGTTATTGTTTTGGCTCATCGCCATGGTGTTATTAGCCATTGAGTTATTTTTCATTTTTAAACCCATGGAGAAACTGGTCACTAAAAATATTGCTAAATACAAAGAACAAAAAGAGTTTGCTGAGCGTGTTAATAAAAATAAAGAGCGTTTTATAGCCCGTACCAGTCATGAATTTAGAACACCATTGCAAGGTTTGACCGCATCAATCGAAGCGCTCGATATCAGCGACAGTCAGCAACTGACTAAACAGCAGGCGCTTTATTGCGTTAATAGGCTGGTGGCTATGCTAGACGAATTAATGGACTTACAGCAGCTAACCTCGGGAGAATGGCAGTTAAGTTTTACTAGCAGCAATTTGTTATCAACATTAAAGCAAGCTATCTCACCCTATGAATATGCCTGTAACGATAAAGGTATTACCTTGAGCGTGAACTTAGCTGAGTCACTCAATAAAGAAGTGAGCACTGACCATGCAAGGTTGACGCAAATCGTTGCTGAAATCATTAACAATGCCGTTAAATTTACTCCAAGCCAAGGCCGTATTGCCGTAACAGCTGCATGCCAAGGTGAGCAGCACTTTGTAATGGAAATACAAGATAACGGTAAAGGCTTTGAAAAGCCGCCGACAGATTTACTTAGCTACGAAAATGACTCAGAGCAACATTTTCAAGGCTTAAAAACGGGGCTGCTTAGGGTTATGCACATTGTTAAAGCATTAAAAGGAGAAATCCAATTTCTTAATGCTGAGCCACAAGGTGTGAAAGTGTTAATTAATTTTGAACTAGAAAGCACGCCTAAATCAGCAATGCCAGCGCCGCTGCCGCAAGCATTACATTGTTTAATTGTGGAAGATAACCCATTGAATGCGACAATTTTAGGTCGCATGGTTAGCCATTTAAATTACAGCTTTGATGTGGCTGAAAACGGCTTAATTGCCACAGATAAAGCCTCAGATAAGCATTACGATTTAATTTTTATGGATTTAAATATGCCAGTTATGGATGGCTTTAAAGCGATTGATATTATTCGTAATGAGCAGGGGCAACAAGTGCCAATTTTGGTGGTGACCGCCAATACATCGAATGAAGATTTGCAACGAGTATATGAGCTTGGAGCAAACTTGCACGTATATAAACCGATCTCGCTAGATTCAGTGCAAAAAGCTCTCAGCATTTTATTTACTGAGAGCTCACAGGGATAACCAAAGCGTTAAATTAGTTCGTTACTTTAATGTCGCCAACACCCACCTCGACTTCAATATCGTATTGGCCATTGCCACGATAGCTTGAATGCGAGCTAACCACTTTACGGCTAGTGTTACCGTCATTTTTTAAGCCGCGAATTTTAGTGTCGCCGACACCTGTATCAAGCTCGATACGTTTGTAGTCATCAAGCGCGCTATCAATTCTTACCGCGCCCACACCAAGCTCAATCTCAACTGAATTACTTGCGTCGTTAATTTCAATATCGCCAACACCAAGTTCAACATCAATTGCCATCGATTTAGGCATTTTTACATGCCAGTTTTGTTGAATGTCGTCGTTATCTAATTTTAAGCTAAGTGAGCTGGCGCTTTGCGAGTGGCTTAATTCAATATCTGATAAATCGACATCAGTGCTGAACCAGCTATTGTCATTTTTTGGTTCAATGCGAACCGTAACGACGACTTCGCTACCGTCATAGCTTTCGACCTCTAAGCTGCCCACCGGAAAATCAATGTCAAGCTGGCTTGCGCTATTCACTGCGAAGTTGTGATTTAGTTCACGTGAATCTTTTGCCATTGCGTATGTTGTTGTTAGTGCTAAGCTAATTGCTGCTACACAAAGTAATTTTTTCATTGTCTGTTTCCTGTTGATGACCTTTTATACCTTAGTCGCAGCTGTGTTCAAAAAAGGTTTAAACGATTTTTAATTTTTTATCGAATACGGTAACGTCAAGCTAACGGTAACTTAGAATGAGGATTCAAAGTGCAACAAGTGCAGTTGGTTAATGTTAAAGCTAGCCTAAAGGGGCAGGGCAATGACGTTTATTATTTAGATGATCTCAATATCAATGTATCGCCATTGCAGCAATGGGTCTTACTTGGTGCGAATGGGGCGGGTAAATCGGCCGTGGCAGCTGCCATTGCCGGTTTTGCGAAAATAGAAAAAGGCCAGTATGAGAATAGCTTTGAGCGTATAGCATTGGTTTCGCCAGACAGCCAAAAGCAGCTCCTTGCGGCTGAGCTAACAAAAGATCAAGATGATATTATTGATGGTGTTACGCCTTCGAGTACGGTTTATGAGTTAATTATTGCAGGTCGAGACGAGCAACAGCTTGATAGTGATTTGCTACAGCAGTTAATAAGCCTATTTGATTTTAGTGACAAACTTAGCAAGGCATTTCGCGATTTATCGACCGGTGAAACCCGCAAACTGATGTTGATTCAAGCCATAATAGGTCGACCAGATTTACTTGTGCTTGATGAGCCTTTTGATGGTTTAGATGTCACGGCAATGGCAGGGCTTAATCAGCTACTCGCAGAGCTTAGTAAAACAACGACCCTTATTTTTGTGCTCAATCGCTTAACTGAGATCCCTGACTTTGTTGATCATTACGCCTATGTTAAAGAGGGGCATGTCACAGAGCAATTAGCGAAGCCTACACCCGAGCAGCGCGATGATTTACTAAAGCTATTGCATCTAACTCATACTCAGTTACAAATACCTGAGGCTGATATTGACCATCAAGCGCCTCCGCTCACGGATTCAATGCTGGTAAGACTCAATAACGCAGCAGTGAGTTATGGCGGCGAGGCTGTATTTGAAAAACTAAACTGGCAAATTAACCAAGGCGAACATTGGCAGTTAACAGGTAAAAATGGCTCAGGTAAAACCTGTTTGCTGAACCTTATCACAGGTGATAACCCGCAGTGTTACAACAACGATATCAAGGTGTTTGGCTATCAGCGCGGAAGCGGTGAGAGTATTTGGCAAATTAAACAGCACATTGGTTATATTTCTAACGCGCTGCATATGGATTATCGAGTGAGTATCACCGCGCTCAATACGGTTGTTTCGGGCTTTTATGACAGCATTGGTCTTTACCAAAAAGCCACCGATAAGCAACTTGCCATTGCCAAAAAGTGGTTAGCGTTATTAGGGTTAAGTGATAAACAAAGCAGTTCATTTAGCCAGCTGTCTTTTGGTGATCAGCGTTTATTGTTGATTGCTCGGGCTATGGTTAAACACCCTAACTTATTGATCCTTGATGAGCCTTGCTTAGGCCTCGATGAAGCGAATAGGCAACGAGTGTTATTACTAATAGAAAAAATCTGCGCTGCAGGCACCAGCACCGTGGTGTATGTTAATCACCACGCGAGTGACAAAATAGCCGGTATCAACAATTATTTAGAGATGGCAGATTTCACAAAAAAAGCGCCATAAGGCGCTTTTTTAATGATTGAAATCATTTAGATACGGGTAATGGTAAAACCTTTATCTGTTAATTGCTTCAATAAACCGTGTTGCTCTGGTAAGTGCAAAGCGCCCACTGCAATGAACAGCTTTTCTTTACCGATGCGAGTCGATAGTTGATTAACCCAATCGTTGTTACGGTCTATCAACATCACTTGCTCGCTTAGTTGACCATATTCAGAGTCATCAAAGCTTTCGTTATAAAACTGCGTAAGTGTTTTCATATCACCCGATTTCCAAGCCTTGATAAGACCAAAAAAGTAGGTGTCTACGTCTGCAAGTTGCTCGAATGTTTCTTCGATCATCTTGTCATTCATAATTGCTAAGTGCTCAAACATTTCCATTTGGCGTTCTAGAGTTTCGAGCTCACCAATAGAAATTTTATGTTCTTGAGCGTAAGCAAGTACTTGCTTGTCGATGCCGTATTGATCTGAAAAACCAACGTTTTGGAACTCCATTTGCATCATGGTGACCATCACCGCCCACGGTGCTAAGTTCTTAAACATCGCAATATCAATTGATTTATTAGCAAAGTACTTTTGCAGTTTTGCATAGTTTTCTGGTGATAATTCAGATTGTAAGGTTTTGCCATTTTTCAGCATCATAAATGGTAATGAGCGACGCTGCATTTCCATCGGTGAAATGGCGCTGATATCCACCTCAACAATGACTTTATCTGAGTTATCGAGTGCTTTTGTTACCTTACTTGGCAAGCCTTTCATGCTGTTATCGCCAACATGCACGGTACCAAATAAATAAGAAGCAACGCCGTTTTTTTCTACTTTCCATAACCCCGGCTCTGCAAGTGCATATTGGCTAAAACCAAGCAGTAGCACCATAAAAAACAGGGCATTTATACGCTGGACGAATTTCATAACTTTCCTTTTCATAACGTGGTTTTTTCAATACTAAACTAATTTTTCTTTGAGGCGTTAAATTAAATCGGCTTTATGCAGAAAAATCACATCTAATTGCTAAAAATTAATCAATCATATAATTGCAAATAACGAGGTATGAAATTTCAATTTTCAATAAATAGTGAAATATAAATCTTTATATGTGAAATTGTTGAATATTTATTTCTTTAATATTGCTTTTTAGCCTGTTTTTTGAATTGATTTTTATGTTGACTTACAGGCCCCAGCGCGGTACTAATAGAAAAAGACAGCGGGATGGCTAGATTTCCGCTACAAATGAACAGAATTTGGTTACAGATAAATGCTTACAAACAAACTTTCTCTAATTCTAATTAACGTCGTGGTGATTATTATTACCGCGGGGGCTAGTTAGTGCTTAGAGAAAAGTGAAGCATTTAAAAAGCCCCCCGCACTTAACAGTCCGGGGGGCTTTTTCGTTTTAAGGTTTGAGTTGCAGCAAATACACAATGTCACTGAGGAATGAGGATTTACGATGACAGGCGCAGAGTTAACAATCGATTTATTAGCCAAACATGGCGTTAAGGATGTTTTTGGATACCCAGGTGGTGCCATCATGCCTATTTACGACGCCTTGTACGGTGCGCCAGTCAAACATTATTTGACGCGTCATGAACAAGGAGCGGGTTTTGCAGCTGTAGGGTTTGCCCGCAGCACAGGCAAGTTAGGTGTGTGCTTTGCAACTTCAGGCCCTGGTGCGACTAACTTAATAACAGCCCTTGCTGATGCGATGATGGATTCAGTGCCGTTACTTGCAATCACAGGGCAAGTACCTACCGCAGCGATAGGCTCCGACGCCTTTCAGGAAGTGGATGTGTTAGGTATGTCGTTATCATGTACTAAACATAGTTACATGGTTGAAAGAGCTGAAGACTTAGCCGAAATACTACAAGAAGCCATCCACCTAGCGCAAAGCGGCCGCCCAGGCCCTGTATTAGTTGATATCCCAAAAGATATCCAAATGGCGCAAGTACCATTCCACCCTTGGTTAGCTGCTGAAGATCATTTACCAAAATTAGACGCAAACCAAGTTGCGATAGCCAATCAAATCTTAAGTGAGGCGCAGCGCCCTGTGGCGTATATTGGTGGTGGCGTACAGGCTGCTGATGCACAAAACGAGCTTATGCAGTTTTTAGAAAAAACACATATGCCTGCGGTATCAACATTAAAAGCGCTAGGCAGCGTATTACCTGATTATGAATATGACCTTGGCATGCTAGGTATGCATGGTGGTAAAGCGGCTAACTTAGCAGTGCAAGAGTGTGATGTTTTGGTTTGTATCGGTGCTCGTTTTGACGACCGTGTTACTGGCAATTTAAGCAAGTTTGCCGCAAAAGCAAAAGTAATACACCTTGATATCGACGCCGCAGAGGTTGGTAAGCGTAAGCCTGCAAAAGCATCATTAGTCGCAGATTTAAAAACCTCATTACCGCAACTTGATTGTTTTGTAACGCCTGATGAGTGGTTAACGCACATCGAAAGCATGATGAAAGAACATGCATGGCGTTATGACTATCCAGGCGAGAAAGTATTTGCCCCTTATTTATTAAACCAGCTAAGCCAAAAAATGCCAGCAACGGGTGTTGTGTGCTGTGATGTGGGTCAGCACCAAATGTGGGTGGCACAGCACATGAAGTTTAGCCACCCAAGTAATCACTTAAGTAGTGGTGGTGCGGGTACCATGGGCTTTGGTTTACCGGCCGCTATCGGCGCTCAAGTTGCTCGTCCAAATGATTATGTGATCACAGTGTCGGGTGATGGCTCAATCATGATGAACATTCAAGAACTGGCAACAATTCGCCGTAACAATCTGCCAGTTAAAATTCTAATCCTAGATAACCAGCGCTTAGGCATGGTACGTCAATGGCAGCAGCTATTTTTTGAAGGTCGTTATTCTGAAACAAACCTTTCAGATAATCCTGATTTTGTGCAGTTAGCAGCGGTGTTTGGCATTCCAGGTCAAACCATCACTAAAGCAGATGAAGTCGATGCTGCGGTTGATGCGTTAGTAAATAGTGAAGGCCCATACATTCTGCATGCCTGTATAGATGATAAAGAAAATGTATGGCCGCTTGTACCACCCGGTGCTGCCAATGATGAAATGATGACGGAGACAGTAAAATGAAACACACCCTAACGATTGCGCTAAAAAATCAAAGTGTCGCTGTAGAGCGCTTTTTACGCGTTGCGCGTCATCGTGGCTTTGACCTAACAACCATGAATTTAGAAATGGCTGATGAAGCGTTTCACGTCACCATGACGGTAGACAGCGATAAGCCAATTTATCTACTAACATCACAATTGAATAAATTGGTTGATGTGAAACACGTCAATGTTGAAAACCAATTTCAACAACAAGCAATCTAGTAAAAATCAACAGGTAGCTAGAGCAATCAGATTGATGCTTTAGTGAGAAATAAATTAGGAATGAGGAAGTCAGTGGCATGCCACTGCAACAACTGAGGTAATTATGGCTAAATTAAGAAGTGCAACAACAACAGAAGGTCGCAAACGTGCAGGGGCGCGTGCTTTATGGCGTGCAACAGGGATGACAGATAAAGACTTCGGTAAGCCAATTATCGCTGTTGTTAACTCATATACTCAGTTTGTACCGGGTCATGTTCACCTTAACCAACTTAGTGAGCTAATGGCTGAAACCATCACTGAAGCCGGTGGTGTACCAAAAGAATTTAATACTATTGCGATCGACGATGGTATCGCAATGGGTCACGGTGGCATGCTGTATTCACTACCATCGCGTGACTTAATTGCTGACTCTGTGGAATACATGGTTAATGCGCACTGTGCTGATGCCATGATCTGTATTTCTAACTGCGACAAAATCACTCCGGGGATGATGCTCGCAGCACTGCGTTTAAATATTCCGGTTATTTTCGTATCAGGTGGTCCAATGGAAGCGGGTAAAACACGCCTTGCTGATATCGACATTAAACTTGATTTAGTTGATGCCATGGTAAAAGGCGCTGATACCACAGTAAGCGATGAAGACTCTGAAAAAGTAGAGCGCTCTGCGTGTCCTACTTGTGGTTCATGTTCGGGCATGTTTACTGCCAACTCAATGAACTGCTTATTAGAAGCGATTGGTTTAGCACTGCCGGGTAACGGTACCACACTAGCTACGCATAAAGACCGTAAACAACTTTACGTTGAAGCAGGTGCGCGCATTGTTGATTTATGCCGTGAGTATTATCAAAAAGACAATGCAGCAGTGTTACCACGTGCTATTGCTAATCGCACTGCCTTTATGAATGCAATGGTGGTTGATATTGCTATGGGTGGTTCATCAAATACGGTTTTACACTTATTAGCTGCAGCGCAAGAAGCGGGTGTTGATTTTGATATGTCGCACATCGATGAGCTTTCTCGCAAAACACCTTTCCTTTGTAAAGTGGCGCCTGCAACCAATAAATATCATATTGAAGATGTGCACCGTGCTGGTGGCATGATGGCAATTATCCGTGAATTAGGTAAGGCTGGCCTTGTCGATTTAACTGTTGATCACGTAGCAGGACACACTATGGCCGAAATGGTGACTAAATGGGATGCCACCGATCCTAATAATGAAGTAGCGCAAAAATTCTATAAAGCAGGCCCTGCGGGTATCCGCACTACAAAAGCAATGAGCCAAGAGTGCCGCTGGCCAGAACTTGATAATGACCGTGAAAACGGCTGTATTCGCAGTGTTGAAAATGCCTTTCGTCAAGATGGTGGCTTAGCTGTACTTTCAGGTAACTTAGCCCTTGATGGCTGTATTGTTAAAAGTGCCGGTGTAGTTGAAGAAATGCTGCACTTTGAAGGCCCTGCGGTTGTATACGAATCACAAGATGATTCGGTAGAAGGTATTCTTAACGGCGAAGTGAAAGCCGGTGACGTTGTTGTGATTCGTTACGAAGGACCAAAAGGCGGCCCAGGCATGCAAGAAATGCTGTATCCAACGAGTTACTTAAAATCAATGGGCTTAGGTGAAAAGTGTGCGCTTATCACCGATGGTCGTTTCTCGGGTGGTACATCGGGTTTATCAATTGGTCACGTTTCACCAGAAGCAGCAAGTGGTGGTGCAATCGCCTATGTTGAAAATGGGGATAAAATAGTAATTGATATCGCAACCCGTGAAATCACCCTAGCCCTGTCTGATGAAGAGCTTGAAGCGCGTAAACAAAAGCAACTAGCACGCGGTAAAGATGCTTATAAACCACTTGATCGTGACCGTTATGTTTCATCTGCACTTAAAGCCTATGCGTTACTTGCAACCAGTGCAGACAAAGGAGCTGTTCGCGATTTAGCAAAACTTGAGGAGCTTAGTTAATTATGGTTTCTCAAGAGCTCGATTATTTTCGCGCTATTATCCAAGCGAACATGGAGCCCCTTGCAAAAGTCACTGAGGTCAGCGAAATGGCTGATCTTAGTGCACGGCTAGGCAACCATGTGTGGTTAAAGCGTGAAGACCAACAACCGGTTTATTCATTTAAGCTTCGTGGTGCATTTCATAAACTGAGCAAGTTGCCAAAAGGTTCTGATGTGATCACAGCCTCAGCGGGTAACCATGCACAAGGCGTTGCACTCAGTGCTTCATTTTTAGGCCATAAAGCTACGATTGTGATGCCAGTCACCACACCTGAAATTAAAGTGAATGCAGTACGTTCACTCGGTGGTGAAGTGGTATTACACGGCCATCATTTTGATGCGGCAAAAGCCCATGCTTTAGAGCTGACAGAGCAGCGTAACGGGGTGTTTGTGCCACCGTTTGATGATCCTGATGTGATTGTTGGCCAAGGTACCGTTGCCCGTGAATTAATGCAGCAATTGAATGACCTTGATGCTGTTTTTATTCCTGTTGGCGGTGGTGGTTTGCTAGCAGGCATGGCGGTGTACATTAAGTCGTTACGTCCTGATATCAAAGTCATTGGTGTTGAAGCTGATGAGAGTGCTTGCCTAAAAGCAGCGCTTGAAGCAGGCAAGCCTGTTGAGCTTGACCGTGTTGGTAGCTTTGCAGATGGTGTAGCCGTAAAAGTTATTGGCACAGAAACATTTCGTTTAGCGCAAAAGTTTTGTGATGAAGTGGTCACTGTAACGGGCGACGAAATCTGCGCCGCAATGCAAGATATCTTTGTTTCGACTCGTGCTATAGCGGAGCCTTCAGGGGCGCTATCAACAGCGGGCCTTAAAAAGTGGTGCCAACAAAATGGTGTTAAAGGCTTAAACGTAGCTGCGATTTTATCGGGTGCAAACTTAAACTTTGACCGCTTACGTTATGTTGCAGAGCGAACGGCACTTGGTGAAAAGAACGAAGCACTTCTTGCTGTGACTATTAAAGAAGAGAAGGGTAGCTTTAAGCAGTTTTGTAACTCATTAGGTGGCAGAGCTATCACCGAGTTTAATTACCGTTATGCAGGCCCTGGCGAAGCGCAAATTTTTGTTGGTATTGCCTTAAGACAAGGGCAGCAAGAGCTCGATGAGTTAAAAGCAGCACTGACAGAAAATGACTACACGTTTTGCGATCTATCAGATAACGAGCTGGCTAAATTGCATATTCGTTATATGGTGGGTGGTAAAGCGCCAGCTCAACTTCATGAGCGTTTATTACGCTTTGAGTTTCCTGAATACCCAGGTGCACTGGCGCGATTCTTAGATACCCTTGGTAGTAATTGGAATATTACTTTATTCCATTACCGTAACCATGGTGGAGCTATTGGTAATGTGCTGGCGGCCTTTGCTATCGAACCGAGTGATTATGAAGTATTCAATGAGCATTTGAACCGTTTGGGATACAACGTTCAAGATGAAACAAACAACCCATGTTTCACCCAGTTCCTAACCAGCCAAGGTCAGGAGTTGAGCGCAGTGAAAGTGGCTAATTAGTTATAAAACCTGAATAAGGCTGCTAACTAGCAGCCTTGTTTTTTTCTCTATTTTTCCTATAGTTAATGCACGGTTTCAAGCAAGGATGATGCGTGCAAGGTATAAAAAGCCTATTAGGGGTAATCTGTTTAATACTAACTATGAGCGCGCAGTGCGCTGATAAAGTTAGCTTACAATTAAAATGGACTCACCAGTTTCAATTTGCAGGCTATTATATGGCTGCTGAAAAAGGCTTTTATAAGGAAGCTGGCCTTGATGTCTCTATTATTCCTGCTGATCCAAACCACCCAGATACCTTCCCTAAAGTACTAAGCGGTAAAGCCGATTTTGCCATTACTCACTCAGGCATATTACAAAAGCGTCAGCAAGGCGCTCCGGTTGTTGCCCTTGGAGCCATACTGCAGTTTTCACCTTACTGCTGGATGGTAAAAAATAACTCAGATATTTTTCAGCCAAGAGACTTTGCTGGTAAAAAGCTAAGTAAAATCGGTTCAATAGAAAATGCTGAATTGCTGGTGATGTTACAGCGCGCAGGATTGAGCCTAGAAAGCTTGATGGCAGCTAGCCATGAAGGCGGTATTAAAGAGTGGCTTGCCGGTAATTTAGATGCGGTGCAAGTTTATGTCACCAATGAGCCTTACACGATGACATTACAAGGAGTAGGTCACCGACTCATTTGCCCGCAAAAGTTTGGTTTGAATGTGTATGGCGATATTTTATATACCTCTGAGCAATTTTTAGCGAAAAAGCCTGAGGTTGTTGAGCGCTTTTATCGTGCCAGCTTAAAAGGGTGGCGGTATGCCTTATTACACTTAGAAGAAAGCATCGATGTAACCAAGCAGCACTATGCCACCCATAAAAGCGTACAAGAGCTGGCCTATGAAGCCCATGTGTTAGCAAGCTACATTCAACCACCGGGCATTAATCTTGGCAATATGTCGATGGCAAAGTGGCGTTTGATTGCAGATTTATATGGCTTAGATCAGGATGAGTTTGATCAGGCCTTTGATGGCTTTATGTATGATCAACAGCAAACAGAAGGGTTTGAGCTATCTTGGATGCTGATCCTAGCCATCATTTTAAGTATTGCATGTGTGCCATTGTACATTCGTTTGATCAGTAGTAACCGACGTTAAATAAGATAAATCTGTTATACTGCTTTTTATTTCTTGTCGCTAAGTAGTTATGACACTTGCCGAGCACTTTGCTGCCTTAGATGCACTGCTATTTTCAACCCGCCAATACTGGCAATGTACCGCATTTGATTTTGATGATCTTCCTTGGCCTGAATTAGCCAACTTATTATGGGCGCTTGATGACCAACAAGTGAGTGAACTTGATGCCGATCAGCAGGCTTTATATCGTTATTTTACTGATGAAATCGAACACATCGAAAAGCTGGCTGAATTGTGTGAGTTGCCAGCGATAAGTGCTGCCCGTAATGAATTTCCGTTTTGGATAAGTAATGGCATTAAAGGCCGTAAATTTGAGCAACTACAAGACTTTGTCGCAGCGATCAGTCAGCAGCCATTAAACCAGCCCGTTCTAGAATGGTGCGCAGGTAAAGGGCATTTAGGTCGCATGTTGGCATTTAATGGTGCACCACGTGTACATAGCATTGAGCTACAACAACACTTGTGCGACCAAGGCCAACACAGTGCTAAGCAACAGCAATTGGCGATGCAGTTTTCACAAGCTGATGTATTAACCGATGACACAGATGACTTTTTTGAAAGCCAGCAGCATGCTGTTGCTTTACATGCCTGTGGTCGCCTGCATCAAACATTTATGCAGCAAGCAAGCAAAGCGAAAACCCAGCAAATCAGTTTTTCACCGTGCTGTTATCATTTATTCACAGATAACGCCTATCAAGCAATGAGCGAGCCTGCCAAGCAAAGCCAACTTGCACTTACTCATCGCGATTTAAAACTGGCGCTGCAAGAAACGGTAACAGCACCGAGCCGAGTTGATAAGGTAAGAAAAACAGAGGTTGAATGGCGTCTTGGATTTGATGCGCTACGTAAATCGCTGACCGGTGAAATGCACTATGTGAGTGTGCCATCAGTGAACAAAGCGATCTTCTCTGATTCGTTTAGCTCATTTTGTTTGTGGGCAGCTGAGAAAAAATCATTATTTTTACCAGAAGGCATTGATTATAATAAATTTTTAGAGATAGGTAAAAAGCGCAAAAGGATTACTGAGCGAGTTGAACTCGTCCGACATGTGTTCAGAAGGGCAATTGAAGTTTGGCTCGTGCTCGATCGTGCTTTATATTTGCAACAACAAGGGTATCAAGTAACAGTTAGTACGTTTTGCGAAAAGCAGCTGACACCAAGGAATATCTTGATCCAAGCTAATTATTAAATACCGTAAAGAGGCGCAATGAGAAAGTTAAAAAATTTATTCGAGAATAATAAACGTTGGGCAGCGCGTACGAGTGAAAATGATCCTGAGTTTTTCAAAATTCTATCAATGCAGCAAAATCCAGAGTACCTGTGGATCGGTTGTTCTGACTCGCGTGTACCTGCAAACGAAATCGTAGACTTATTACCGGGTGAGCTATTTGTTCACCGTAACGTGGCAAATGTTGTTGTGCATACCGACCATAACTGTCTTTCGGTAATGCAATACGCTGTTGAAGTACTGAAAGTGAAGCACATCATGGTCGTTGGTCACTATGGCTGTGGTGGTGTTCAAGCAGTATTAAACGAAGCGCGTTTTGGCTTAATTGATAACTGGCTACGCCACGTAGGTGATGTAAAAGAAAAACACATCGAACAACTCAATGCATTACCTGAGCAAGAGCGTTTAAATAGCTTAATTGAACTAAACGTTATCGAACAAGTACGTAACGTGTGCCGTACTAACATTGTGCAAGATGCTTGGGCGAAAGGCCAAGAGTTAACAATTCATGGTTGGGTGTATGGCTTAGCAAATGGTCACCTTAATGATCTAGAGTCGGTAGTGACTTGTGCAGAAGAAGCCAGTGATACCTACGGTATTGCCGTTAAGCGCGTATTTGAACGCGTGGCAGAAAAAAGCTAAACCTAAAACTAGCTAGGTAGAAAAAAGGAGAGCTAATTCGCTCTCCTTTTTTTATTGTTCGTCTTGTTTGCTAGCAAGTTGCTGCTCGAGCAATGCAACTTTCTCTTCAAGCTCAGTGAGTTTTTCACGAGTACGAATAAGTACTTGGCTTTGAATATCAAACTCATCACGGCTTACAAAGTCCATCTCAGCAAGTTTGTTTTGAATAGCTTGCTTTGTTTTGCCTTCAACTGTTTCGGCAAGGTTTTTCACGCCTTGCGGCATGTTGTCAGTAATTTGCTTAGCGATTTCTTCAAGTTTTGCTGGGTTGATCATCTTCGTCCCTTGAGTCACGTAAAAAAACAATCTTACCTTATTGGCTAGGCGTAGTGTAGTGATTACGGTAAAATTGCCCGTCCTGTCTTTGGATAATTTCTTTAGGGGCTTATGAAACTCAACCCAAAACAAGATGAAGCGGTAAAGTATATCAGTGGACCGTGTCTGGTATTAGCTGGTGCGGGATCTGGTAAAACGCGTGTTATTACTAATAAAATCGCTTACTTGGTGCAAAAGTGTGAGTATCAAGCGCGCAATATTGCGGCGGTAACCTTTACCAATAAAGCGGCAAAAGAAATGCGCGAGCGTGTAACGCAAACACTGGGTAAACAAGAGTCGAAAGGCTTATGGGTTTCAACGTTTCACACCCTTGGGCTTGAGATCATCAAAAAAGAGTTAACGACGTTAGGTTTTAAACCTGGTTTTTCGTTGTTTGATGATCAAGATACCAACCAGTTATTAGCAGAGCTGACCGAAGAAGAACTTAAAAAAGACAAAGATCTACTCAACCTACTAAAAATGCAAATAGGTAGCTGGAAGAACGAATTGATTCTGCCAGAGCGTGCTGTTCGCGAAGCCCGTGAGCCGCAAAAAGCCTTGTTTGCTCAGCTGTATGCGCGTTATCAAAATCAATTACGTGCTTACAACGCCCTAGATTTTGATGATCTGATCATGATCCCTACTTTGTTGCTGGGCCAAAATGCCACTGCTCGTGAGCGTTGGCAACAGCGTTTTCGTTACTTGCTGGTGGATGAGTATCAAGATACTAATACCAGTCAGTATCAGCTGGTTAAGTTATTGGTGGGTGAACGAGCTCGTTTTACCGTGGTAGGCGATGACGACCAATCAATTTATTCATGGCGCGGTGCTAAGCCTCAAAACCTTGTGCTATTAAGTAAAGATTTTCCGGGCCTACGTTTAATTAAGCTTGAACAAAACTACCGTAGCGCAGGGCGAATTCTAAAAGCGGCGAATATTTTGATTGCCAATAACCCTCACGAGTTTGATAAAAAGCTATTCAGTGAGCTTGGCTATGGTGAGCCTATTAAAGTGATTGGTTGTCGTGATGAAGAGCATGAATCAGAGCGAGTGGTGGCAGAGATCATTTCTCATAAATTCATGAAACGCACTAGTTATAAAGATTACGCAATTTTATATCGTGGTAATCACCAAGCACGCGTGTTTGAAAAAGCACTTATGAGCAACCGCATTCCCTATAAAATCAGCGGCGGCATGTCATTTTTCTCGCGTTCAGAGATCAAAGATATCATGGCGTATTTACGCCTATTGGTGAACCAAGATGATGACAATGCCTTTCTACGTATAGTAAATACGCCACGTCGTGAGATTGGTACGGTCACACTTGAAAAGCTCGGCACCCTTGCTAATGAAAAGCATATCAGCTTATTTGCTGCCTGTTTTGAGCCTGAGCTTGCGCACAGATTAAAGGGCCGTGGTTTTAATGCTTTAGCTGGTTTTGCCCGCTGGGTAGTTGAGCTTTCTGATAATGCGGTACGGGGCGATACCCTTGAAGCAGTGAAAGAGTTAGTTAGGCAAATTAACTACGAAGCATACCTTTATGAGTCATCACCGAGTGCAAAAGCCGCTGAAATGCGTATGAAAAACGTTTCAGAGCTTTATCGTTGGATCACCGACATGCTAACAGGGGACGCAGACAACCCACCGCTGAACCTTGCTGAAGTGGTTAGTAAACTGACCCTGCGCGATATGCTTGAGCGTAACGAAGAAGAAGACGAATCTGACGCGGTACAATTACTGACACTGCATGCTTCAAAAGGTTTGGAGTATCCGTATGTGTTCATGGTTGGTATGGAAGAGGGTTTGTTACCGCACCAAGTAAGTATCGATGAAGATAACGTTGAAGAAGAGCGTCGTCTTGCTTATGTAGGTATCACACGTGCTCAGCAAGAACTGGTAATGACTTATGCTAAGTTACGTCGTCAATTTGGTGAAACGTCAGATACTGAGCTCAGTCGCTTTGTACAGGAGTTACCACAAGATGATTTAGCCTTCGAAGCGAAAAAGCCACCGTCTTCGCAGGCTGAGCGCATGGAAAAAGGCCAAGCTCGTGTAGCTAATCTAAGAGCAATGCTTAAGAAGTAATAAATTGTGCGCTCGGTGCTTCGTGTTCGAAGGGCGCCAGCGCATGTTGCTTACCAATAAACAATGACAATCCGTGCTTATCGAGTAAGGTGCGGTAGTTAAAAATTGACGGGCCTTTCGCGATTACTTGGATATTTTGCAGCTTAGTAATCGCCAGCACACCTTGCAGTTGTAGGTGATAGTTTTCTTGCTGTAGTACACGCTTACTGAATGTTGAACTTAATAACAAGTAATCGAATTGGAACTCTGTTAGTAAGTTTAACTCACAGCGATCTTTAGCAAATTCATTTAAACCAATCGAAAATCCTTGTGCGACCAAGTTTTTTAAATTTTCAATTTGTACTGCTGATGCATAACGAATTTCTTGTTCATTGAATAATAAACACATTCTATTTGAATCGTGGGCTTTTAATAGCTTACACAGTGCTTGAAAATTAATACGTTCAAGAACTAAACCAGAGCAAGGGAACAGTACTTTTTCTAGATTACTGTCACTTACTAAGCTGAAGGCTTGTTTTAATAAATTAAGTTCAACCTCAAAGTGCTGTACTCTATCGGTCGCAAATTTCTTAAGTACTTCAAAGCTGGTGCTACCAAGTACTGGGTGTTCACCAAATGCTTCGAGTAAAGACTCTGCGCGAGATTGTTCATCCAAGGTAATGATTTCGGCACTTCTAAAGTGCATAGGCAAATCATCTAAGTGATGCATATTGTCAGCATCATGCTGTACATTGCTGGCATTAAGCAGCGGATGGAAACATTCAAAGCGATTACGGCCTGCATTTTTCGCGTAATACATGGCTGCATCCGCATCACGTATAATTTCATCGGTGTGCTTGTAGCTTGGTTTTGAGTAGGTAATACCAATACTGGCACCACTTTGAATGCACTGACCCTTCATACAGAAAGGTTTTCTCATAATTTCGATAATACGTTTGGCAACATCTTGGGCTTGCTGTTGCTCTGTTAAGTGAGTGAGCAATATCACAAATTCATCACCACCTAAACGTGCAAGCAAATCGTGCTCACGTATACAATGCGAGAAAGACTCGGCAACACCAATTAAAAATTGATCGCCTGCTTGGTGACCAAGGTGATCGTTGATGTCTTTAAATTTATCAAGGTCAATAAATAGCACTGCAAACTGCTGCTCTGGGTAGCGCTGGTAATGCTGCAATGTTTTTTCAAGTTGAGTTAAGAATAAACTGCGATTCGGTAAGCTCGTCAGTGAGTCATGGTGTGCATCGTGATACAGCTGTTGCTCTATTTTTTTACGCTCTTCAATTTGCATTTGCAGGTGCATATTGGCTTGGCGAAGTTCTTTGGTTTTTTCAGTGACCCGGTGCTCAAGCTTTTGGTGACTAAGCTTTAACTCTTGGTTTGCTAGGTGAGTTTGAATAACATTAGCAATTTGATGCGATACAAAGGTGATTAGCTCACAATCATCCTGACTAAATTCATGTTTATTGTTATAAGCTTGGCAAACAATGAGACCTATAACGCCTTGCGAGGTTTTCAGCGGAGCACCTAACCAACTCGTCGCGGTGCGCTCTGGTGGTACATTAACCGGTCTTTCTATAACGCCCAGCTTGATAAGCTCTTTTGCTCTTTCACTATCTATGACTTGGCATTTTTCAGTGCTGAGCACCAGTTCACTGTAGCCTTTAGCAAATGGCCTTGGTTTACCATTGTCGTTAAACTCATCGACGCAGTAAGGAAAACTCAACCAATGTGATTGTTGGTCGTACAATGCGATGTATAAGTTATCTGCATAGGTAATATTTTTTATAATGTTATGTACATGCAGATATACATCGTCGAGGTTTTTACTTTGTGTTGCCAGCTCTGATATTTTAAATAAGATCTGTTGACGTTCTAGTGCACTTTTACGTTGTTGAATTTCGTCGTTAAGTGCTTGGTTACTTTGTGTCAGTGCACGGGTGCGAATTTTTACTTCAGATTCGAGCAGTTCACGTTTTTTTACTCGTTCAATTGCTGTCGCTAAATATAATGACATAGCCTCTAGCAACTCTATTTGCTGCTCCGAATAGCCTTGCTTATTGTCATAGCTTTGCGCGACCATGACGCCAATAATGACTTTATCGCGATAGACGGGCACCCCAACCCAATGCTCAGCTGGCGTACCAAAGCATTTAAGTAAGCCTTGTTCAACCGCTTGCTCTGTTTGTTGTTTGGTAAAGTAACAGGTTTTACCTTGTTTAAATACGTAACCCGTGAGGCCTTCTTTAAAGTACTGCTCATATTTTAACGGTACTGAAAGACCATCTTTTTCATCAGCGAAATAAGATAACTCAAGGTTATCGTAAACCGGGTTATGCAACACAACGAAGAAGTTTTTACTTGGGATATAGTCTTGCAGAATGTTGTGGATAGCAGGGTAGAGCAGAGTTAATTCGGCAACAGTACTTGCTTGCTCTGATAATTGTAAAAGAGCATGTTGCAAGTGATGTGATTGCTTATACTTTTGTAAAAGCGATTTTAAGCGAGCATTTTTTCGCTCTAGCTTATCAATGTGTGTTGCTGAATCTTCCAATGATTTAGAACCAGATCTTATTATTGTTTAAATTTCGTCCTTTATAGTTCCACTTTTTTATTAGATCGTCAAGTAACAGATGTTAACAAAATAGTAATTTATGATGGGGCGTATTTGGCTACAGCATTAGTCTAGCGGCTAAAAGCAGGCACAAAAAAAGGCTTAATAAAATTAAGCCCTTAGTATTAGTTTTTGAACTGTTACTTGCTAGTCATGAAATCGATAGCAGCGCTGATCTCTTCATCAGAACAGTCCATACACGTACCTTTAGGAGGCATCGCGTTGAAACCGTTGATTGCATGGTTAAGTAGAGTGTCCATGCCTTTAGCAATACGAGGAGCCCAATCATCAGCTGATTTAGGTGCACCTAGTGCGCCAGTACCATGACAAGCAAAACATGCTGCTTGGTAAACTTGTTCACCAGAACGAGGACCTGTAGGTTCAGCAGCGACCGCAGCTTTATCACCTTCTAGATATACAGAACCAATTGGCGCTAGACGCTTTTTAATTGCATCTTCAGTCAAAGAGTTGTCATACGCTTGTGCATATGCCGTTGTTGCTAGCAGTAATAATGCAGCTGATAGTTTTTTCATTTTGCCTTGCTCACTTCGATTTGAACGTGATCAATCACGATATCTGACGGAAATTAGAACGATTATAACGCTAAGCCACAATTTATAAAATGATCTAAAAGGCTTTTTCTTGAGAAAAACCGTCATTTTTTTGCGTTAGCGCAAGAAAAGCCAGCATTAAATACTGGCTCCTAGCTTGATGTTTAAGCAAGCTCTAATACTTTGTTAACCAATTTTTCGATACCCGCATCAGCATCTAAAATGCTTTGGGCCAACATATAGGCTGGGGTTGTGACCACTTTATGCTGAGGATCAACAACGATATCATCCACAGCACAGCTTTGGTGCGCTCCGCCGAGTTGCTCGATAGCGGAAGCGGTGTCTGCATCGTTACCAATGGTTGTTTTTACACCTTTACCATAAATAAGCGGCAGCATGGCAGGAGCAATACATATATAACCTGCTGCTTTGTTGGCATCGACAAAGCCCTTCGCAGTTGTCAGTACATCACCTTGAACTTGGGCATCTGCGCCTTTAACAGCAAAGTCAGATAGGTTTTTCGCGGCCCCAAAACCACCTGGTACAATCAAGGCATCGAATTCATCTACATTTAGCTCAGTCAGCGCTTTAATTTCACCACGGGCAATACGTGCGGCTTCAACTAACACATTACGGTTAGGAGTCATTTCTTCACCGGTTAGGTGATTAATGGTGTGCATTTGGTCGATATCGGGTGCGAAGCATTGATAGCTCGCGCCTGCTTTTGCGATATGTAATAAGGTTAATACGGCTTCATTGATTTCTGCGCCATCGTAAACACCGCAACCAGCTAAAATTACAGCAACTTTTTTCATTTTTGAACTCTCCTTAATGCGACTAGCTTTAGTTTAACAAGGATACGAGCATGGCGACAAAATAAAAATTTTTGTCGCTTGATAACTCTCAAAGCATGATGAATAGCCGTTTATGCCTTTTTATAAATTACTAACGAAAAAAAAAGTATAAAGGATCGCTATGATCTTTGATCCATTATGCTAGAATACTCCTCCGGTTATGAAAAGGGATGTTAATTCGGTATCGAATAAGCAAAAGATTATCGCTACTAAAACCGTTTTCCACATCGGACAAAAATAATAAAAAAAGAACGCCGTAATATCTTTTTTAAATCAAAACATGAACTTATAAAATTTTCCTAAATGTTTTTTCATTTCGGGAGAATTAGCTCTGTCTGTTATCTACAAAGTTATCCACAGCTTGCTCTGTCATAAACCTTTATTGGTTAATAATTCACAGTCGTTTTCTTCATGGCCTTATGGCATGCTTACAAACAATTTAATGTTATTCAATTAGGATCCAATTTCACCATGGCTCAGATCCCTGAAAATCCACTTATTCTTGTAGATGGTTCTTCTTATTTATTCCGTGCATACCATTCGCCACCGCACCTTACTAACTCAAAAGGTGAAGCGACAGGCGCAATCTATGGCGTAGTTAATATGCTTAAGAGTTTGATCAAGCAATATGATCCGTCGCACATGGTGGTGGTATTTGATGCCAAGGGTAAAACCTTCAGAAATGACATGTACAGTGAATACAAAGCGAATCGTCCGCCAATGCCGGATGACTTACGCACACAGATCGCACCACTGCATAACATTATTAAAGCAATGGGTTTCCCACTGATTAGTATTGAAGGTGTTGAGGCTGACGATGTTATTGGTACCTTTGCGCGTATAGCGTCAGAGCAGCAGCGTCATGTACTGATCTCGACTGGCGATAAAGATATGGCGCAGCTTGTTAATGAGCATGTAACGCTGATCAATACCATGACAGATAGCATTTCAGATCCAGAGACTGTGGTTGAAAAGTTTGGCGTTGGTCCTGAGTTGATCATTGATTACCTTGCTTTAATGGGTGATAAGGTCGATAACATCCCAGGTGTTGATGGCTGTGGTCCAAAAACCGCAGTGAAATGGCTACAAAAATATGGATCATTGCAAGGTGTTATTGATCATGCAGGTGAAATTAAAGGCAAGATTGGTGAAAAACTTGCTGCTGCACTTGATCATCTGCCACTTAGCTATGAATTAGCAACAATTAAGTGTGATGTTGAGGTTGAGTCAGATCTTGAAACCTTTAAGCTGCAAGAGCCTAATCGTGACGAGCTGATTGCACTTTATGGTGAGTGTGAGTTCCGCCGCTGGTTAGCTGAGCTACTTGATAATCCTAAAGACGCTGACACGCATTTAGATGTGCCAACTGAAGCTAACGAACTACCAAAAGTTGCTGATGCACACTACGAAACTATTTTAACTGAAGAGCAGCTAGATACCTTAGTGGCGCAGTTAAATGACGCTGAATTATTTGCTTTTGATACTGAAACAACCAGCCTTGATTATATGCAAGCGCAATTGGTTGGTATGAGCTTTGCTGTTAAGGCGGGTGAAGCGGCTTATCTTCCGGTTGCTCACGATTACCCAGATGCGCCAGAGCAATTAAGCTTAGAAACCGTAATGGCAAAAATTGGCCCAATCTTAGCTGACGAAAACAAAGCGAAAGTGGGGCAAAATCTTAAGTACGATAAAAGCGTGTTAGCGAATGCGGGCTTTGAGTTAAAGGGTATTAAATACGACACTATGTTGGAGTCGTATGTATTTAATAGTGTAGGTAGCCGCCATGATATGGACTCACTGGCACTGAAATACCTAGGGCATAAGAATATCAGCTTTGAAGATATTGCCGGTAAAGGTAAAAAGCAGTTAACGTTTAACCAAATTGAGCTAGAAAAAGCGGCGCCTTATGCTGCTGAAGATGCAGATATAACGCTACGTCTTCACCAAGTGTTATGGCCAAAAATTGATGCCGATAGCCAATTAAAATCGGTATTCGAAGATATTGAGTTACCACTTGTCACAGTGCTTTCTGATATTGAGCGTACTGGTGTTGCAATTGATAGCAACATGCTGGCAGCTCACAGCCAACGTTTAGGTGAACGCCTGTTAGAGCTTGAGCAAGAAGCTTATGATATTGCAGGTGAAAAATTTAACTTAGGCTCACCTAAGCAACTGCAAACTATTTTGTTTGAAAAACTTGAGCTGCCTGTTATCAAGAAAACACCTAAGGGTGCACCTTCGACAGCAGAAGAAGTATTGCAAGAACTTGCTCATGATTATCCATTACCAAAAGTGATTATTGAGCACCGTGGTTTATCTAAACTTAAATCAACTTACACAGATAAACTTCCGCTAATGGTTGATGAGCGCACTAAGCGAGTGCATACCTCTTATCATCAAGCTGTAACAGCAACAGGGCGTTTAAGCTCAACGGATCCTAACTTACAGAATATTCCAATTCGTTCAGAAGAAGGCCGTCGAATTCGTGAAGCCTTTATTGCTGCACCTGGCCATAAAATTGTGGCTGCCGATTACAGCCAAATTGAATTACGTATCATGGCGCATTTATCACAAGATAAAGGCCTATTAACTGCGTTTGCTAATGGTTTAGATGTGCACAGCGCAACCGCTGCAGAAGTCTTCGGGGTTAGCCTTGAAGAGGTTACCAGCGATATGCGTCGTAAAGCTAAAGCGGTTAACTTCGGTTTAATTTATGGCATGTCGGCGTTTGGTTTATCACGTCAGTTAGATGTACCACGTCATGAAGCACAGCATTATATTGATAAATACTTCGAGCGTTTCCCAGGCGTACTTGAGTACATGGAAACAACCCGTGAAAAAGCAGCTGATAAAGGGTATGTAGAAACGATTTTTGGTCGTCGCTTACATTTACCAGAAATCAATGCCCGTAACGGCGCTCGTCGCAAAGCCGCTGAACGTGCTGCGATCAACGCACCAATGCAAGGTACTGCTGCTGATATCATCAAAAAAGCGATGCTTAAAGTTCATCAGTGGGTGAACGCGCAAGCTGAAGGTTCAGTGAAGCTGCTAATGCAAGTGCACGATGAATTAGTGTTCGAAATTAAAGAAGAGTGTGTTGACGACTATAAAGCTGAAATTTGTAAGCTAATGTCTGAAGCGGCTACTCTTGATGTGCCTCTGATTGTTGAAGCCGACAGCGGTGACAACTGGCAACAGGCACACTAATAGTCGCAAAAAATGAAAGCTGTCAGCTATCAGCCGTCAGCTTTCAGACCAAAAGTTAGCGAGTTACTAGGGGAAAGAGTAAAATTAGCGAGTTGCTTGACGCGTTAGCTAAGTCATTTAGGCTTGCTAACTTGCTAACTTGCTAACTTGCTAACTTGCTAACTTTTTTATAACCCCAACTCCTGTAACCGCTTTACGTGTTGACGATAAAGCTCAATAGGGTCAACTTCCCGAAAATTGTGCAAACCAATAAACTGATTAATCTCATCTAAGTGGTTCATTTCATAATCATCTTTGATGACATGTCCTAAATGGCTGCTACAGCGCGATACTAGGCCGTCATCTTTGCCTAAAATAAGTAACGAACCAAGCAGCATGGGCAAGTCGGTTAGATCCAGTATATTGGTGAGTGCTGCTGTACCACTCCACGAAAAATAGTACACCCCATTTTCGGCAACTAGCTGACCTTGCTCGCATTCATTTAACGGTAATCCTTCCGGGTATTTTTGATTAAATGCATGAGCACCCTGTGTACTTAAGCTATTTAATGCACCCAGTGTGTTTTGTGGTAAATCACTGTTACCTGATAGTAGTGAAATAACACCACCAAATGCATCAAATACTAATTGAGCAGCATGTTCAGCTTGAGAATTTGCAGGTAGTTTTTGACTAATTAGATCAATAATGCCACTGCCATAGTTTGCACCGCCAATACTAGTCACTGAGGCAATTAAATCTGGCCTGACTGAAGCAACATAGCGCACTGTTTGCGCACCTTGGCTATGGCCAATCAAGTTTACTTTTTTGGCGCCAGTTAGTGCTAAAATTGCTTTTACGCGAGTGAGTAACTGTTCGCCCCGTACTTCAGAGCTATTAATAGCCGAGACCGCTGGCGTGAATACCAAGGTACCCTCTTGGTTGAGACTTGTAGCAACATTATAAAAGTAATCGAGGCCGAGTAGGTTATCGAATCCCATTAGCCCATGAACTAAAATTACCGGATATTGTGTCGTTGTTTTTTTTGCATGGCAGTAGGGGGACATTAAAAAAAGTAAGGTAGCAAATAAAATTAAGGGGATTTTTTTCATACCTTTTACTCTTCTACTGCAATTTTTATCACTAACAAGCCTTAAAAAAGCCTTGTTTTTGCGTGTCGATAATTCACTTTACCCTAAATTACGGCTTGCTGTAATGTTAATTTCAAGTAAACAAGAAAAGATGGTTTTAGTGTTTCGTTATTTGTTTATCAATTTGTGTTGTTTCTGCGGTTATGCAATTTATTTTTAATCTGGTATTTGCTAAAGTCCGCGCCGTCCTCATCCTGTAGGACATCCTGTTGATGATGCATCTGAAAGGATGCAACGTATTGATAGCTTCTCCCCAGTTTGCTATAACGGCTCACTCCTTGTTGAGTGAGTCGCTTTTTCTTTTCTTATCATACAATTCATTGCACAAATATACGCAAGTGATACCATCAAAGTGATTCTCATTTACTTTCGAAGGAATGCGTTATGTTTAAATCTATGGCAATTGCTGCCTTTTCATTATCGAGTATTTTAGTTGCCCCTTTAGCCAGCGCAAACTGGCAAGTTAATAATGAACAAAGCAATGTAAGCTTTGTGTCTATCAAAAAGAATTCAGTTGCAGAAGCGCATCATTTCAAAAAGGTGTCGGGTACACTTAACGAACAAGGTCAATTTAAGTTGATGATCGACCTGACATCGGTTGAAACTCTGATCCCTATCCGTAATGAGCGCATGACTAAGTTGTTATTTGAAACAGCTAAATTCCCTAATGCAGTGTTAACTGCTGATTTAAGCAAAGCGCTGTTGACGCTAAAACCAGGTCAACATGTGCTTAAAGGTTTGAAAGCTGAATTAGACTTCCATGGCAACAAGAAAGAGCTAACGATTGATGTGCTTGCCAATATGTCACCGAAAGGCGATGTTACTGTTTCATCGTTTACGCCGGTGATTATTAATGCAAGTGATTTCAAAGTAACAGAAGGTATTAGTGAGTTACAAAAACTTGCGGGTTTACCATCAATTGCGACAGCTGTACCTGTAACATTTTCTTTGACGCTAGATAAAGAAAAGTAATGCAATCACTTGCTGACTTAGAAGCCGCTCTTCAGGCACCCGATAAACCTTTTGATCAATGGCAGCCACAAAACTGTGGGCAAGTGCCTATATTGATTGATGCGCAAGGGCGGTGGTTTTATGCCGGCAGTGAAATAAAGCGCGAGGCAATGGTTAAACTCTTTGCCTCTGTGCTTTGCAAAGAAGCAGATAATTATTTTTTAAAAACACCCGTCGAGAAAATGGCCATCACAGTCGAAGATGTGCCTTTTATTATTGTTGATTGGCGTTTCGAAGAGACAGAGCAAGGCCTTGCGCTTTGTTGTGTCGATAATTTACAGCGCGCTTGGTTGGTATCAGCAAAGCAACCACTATTACTGAGAGAATTTGAAGGTGTCAGTGTGCCTTATCTTCAATTAGCACATGGCTTGGCTGCGAGGGTATCGAGAAATGTTTATTATCAGTGGGCAGAAATAGCCTGCTCAGATGAGCAGGGCTACTATATAGAATCATTAGCCAAGCGTTATTACTTGGCCTAAGCGATTAAGCTTCTGGTTGTTCGCCAGACTCAGGTGCTTGCGCTTCAATGGGTCCTAAGAACCACTCATCGAGCTTTTTAGCAACTTCAGGTAAGCCTGTGCCTTTTAGTGAAGAGAAGGCATGTACTGTAATATCACCATCTAAACTACTTAACTCACGACGAACTTGTAAAACTTGAGCTTTACGCGCGCCTTGTTTTAGCTTGTCGGCTTTAGTTAATAGTGCCAGCACTGGAATTTCGCTGCCCACCGCCCAGTCGATTAAGTCACGGTCTAAATCTTTTAACGGGTGGCGAATATCCATCAAAACAACGATACCTTTTAAGCTTTGACGTTTTTGTAAGTATTCACCTAGCGATTTTTGCCATTTCTTCTTCATTTCGATAGGAACTTTTGCAAAACCATAGCCTGGTAAGTCGATAAGGCGTTTATCAGCATCAAGTTCAAAGGTATTGATCAGCTGAGTGCGACCGGGTGTTTTAGAAGTACGCGCTAACTTTTGATCTGTTAACGTGTTTAAAGCACTTGATTTACCCGCATTAGAGCGACCAGCAAACGCGACTTCAATCCCCGTATCAGCAGGTAAGCGTGAGATATCAGGTGCGCTGGTAACAAAGGACGCAGTATTGTATTTGATACGAGATTTGAGCACAGGCTCTCCTAGTCTTTTATAAAAAATAACAAACAGTGGCTAATTTCCACTTAAGGCACGCATTTTATACTATTAAAGCAGCATTCAAAAGCGTATTTAAGCGTGCTAAATTGGCTTTAAATTAGGAAAATTACTAGGTATAAACTTAATCTAAGTCAAATCCCTATAAATTATGAGCTTAATGTGGGCAGAAAACGTGCCAGAGAATTTATTATCGTGTAGAATATAGAAATCACAACATCCATATTGTAGATGATACAGGGTCGGAAACAGAGAATTCACCATGAAAAAAATAGCACTATCTTTAACTATATTGCTTGGTACGTTGTCAGCAAGCAACGCAACAGCATTTGATGGCGATGTAAACGCAGGTAAAGAGAAATCGGCAACGTGTGCGGCTTGTCACGGCCCAGACGGTAATGCACCGGTTAATATCTACCCTAAAATTGCAGGCCAACACGCAGATTATATCTATAAACAATTACAAGAGTTTAAATTAGGTATGACATCTGGCGGCAAAGAAGGTCGTATGGATCCAGTAATGAGTGGTATGGCTATGCCGCTTAGCGATCAAGATATGAAAGACCTAGCAGCTTACTTCTCTTCTTTAAATATGTCTGAAGGTACAACACCTAAAGATGTAGTAGAAGTAGGTCAGCAGCTTTATAAAGCCGGTGATGCAGAGCGTGGTATTCCAGCATGTGCTGCGTGTCACGGTCCTCGTGGTAACGGTACATCACTAGCTAAATTCCCGAAAGTTTCGTTCCAACATCCAGAATACATCAAGTCACAACTTGAAAAATTCCGTGATGGTACGCGTAATAACGACTTAAACGGTATGATGCAAGACATCGCTAAAAAGCTAACAGACAAAGACATCGAAGTACTTTCAAAATACTTAGGTGGCTTACACTAAAGTCTGATTGCGGGTAGAAATACTCCGCAGTAAAATGTGATTAGTGTGAAAAAAGCAGCGCAAGCTGCTTTTTTTGTATTTAAAGCATGTCGAAATCTCCCACGCCTTTGTGAGACATTGTCCATATCGAGCTGTAAGCTAAATCTTATTTTTATTTCAATTTTATACATAACTCTTTGTTATTAAATAAGTTGATCTTGTTGCAATATCTTATCTGTAAGAAAAATTATATAAATCAGTTGTAACAAAATTATTAATGAGTAAATTAACCACTGTCGCTGAGACAGCAAAAACAACATGGACAATGTAATAAGGAAAGTGACTGCGGCAAGTCTTTAGGGGTTGACACTGGTTAGGTGTCCTAAAGGAAATAACAAAAAAGCGTCAGGATTGACCGAGAATAATAAAAGCTCATGGAAGTTTAATAATAAAAACAAAATGGAATGCTACACGGAAGGTTAAAACAATAACAAAATGGATAAACAATAATAATAAAAATAATAAAGACTAAAAAGTCGAAGGGAGAAGTGTCCAGATAATTGGCGCTCAGATTAGTAGGCGGTAGAGATGTTTTCTCTACCGCCTTTTTATTTGTCCTGTTACAATAGCCACCGTTTGTACTAAAAGTATGAAAAGTGCGCAGTTCGTCAAGTTGACCAACCACATCCGCACATCGAATTCTTCTGGTTATGCCAGCATTACAATGCCACAAAGGCGTTGTGCACAACCTCTTAAGTGAGATGATCAAGATATGAGTAGAAAGAAAAAGTCGCGTAAAATTCCATCGAATGGTCCTGTACGTCTGAGCAAAGAAAAGCTTAGAGAGATGCGCGCGTTAAAAGAGCAGCGAGTTAAAAAGACCAAAGGTGCTAAACCTGGGTCTCGAAATGCACCTGATGCACAAAATGCAGAAAACACTGCTGCAAACAATCAACCGAAAGATAAGCGTGTTGGTAGTAAAAAGCCGGTTTCTTTAGTTGCGCCTAAGGCTGAGCCGAAAGTTGAAATGAAACGCAACTTAAAACCTATGGTTGAGCTTAAGAAAGTGACTGAGCCTGAACTAACACCAGAGCAAGAGTTAGAAGCGCTAGAGAATGACGAGCGTCTACTTAAGCTGGTTGAGCGTCATGAGCGCGGTGAGTTATTAACAGGTAAAGACGCTAAGTACTTCAATAGCCGTATTGCTCGCCACCAAGCACTTTGCGAGTTATTAGGCATTGAAGATGAAGACGAGTACGAAGATGACTTTGAAGATGATTCATACGATGAAGGTGAATCTGACTTCGATAAGTACTTATCTGATGACTTAGCCAATGAATGGTTTGATGACGAAGGTGAGGATGAGCGATGAGCACAACCTTGATTATTGCCATCGTAATTGGTGCGGCAATTATCGCAGGGCTTGCGTTTTATGCAGGGCAACTTCTGTATAAATTAAAAGAGCAAAATAAGCTTATCGCCAAGAAGCAAGCTGAGCATGAGCAAAAGCTTGCGGCATCAAAAGCAAAGCGTAATGCAAAGCTAGCCGATAGCATTCATTTAATTGCCCGTGCAATGAATGAAGAGCAATGTGAGTTCTCAGAAGGCTGCTTACGTATTTGGGTGCTGATCTCTCAATACAGCTTTGCAGAAGAGTTTGAGCTAAGTGAGCGCTACCCAGGCATATTTAAAATGTACGAAGTCGTAAAAGATATGCCAACGCACGATGCCCGTAAGAAATACTCTAAAAAAGAGATTTTTAAAATGGACACCGCTCGCTGGCGTGCTGAAGAGCAGCATAGCGATGAAATCAAAGCAGATTGCGCACGTATAATTGAAGAGTTTAAAGCCGCTCCAGGCAGCGAAAACGTAGTATTCAATTAAGTTGACGTATCGTTGAATTAAACAAAATAAAAAGCAGAGCCTAGGCTCTGCTTTTTGTTGGGCTAGATAACTCGTGAGAAACGAGTTTGCTTTATTTGTTGTTGTAGGTGCGCATCAAAGCACATACAAATAATACGAATAAATAAATTACCGCGAGCTGTTACTGTGATCTTATCTTGGCTCACAGACACCAAGCCATCAGCTAGTAATGGGTCGAGTGCCTGTAGTGCCTCGCAGAAGTAACTGGCAAAATTGATATTAAACTGCTTTTCGATTGCTGGAATATCCAGCTCAAACTGGCAAATCAATTGTTTGATAACCGCTGCACGTAACGTATCGTCATCAGTTAAAGCAACACCTTTACAGATTGCACTGCCATAGCCTTCTTGCACAGCTTTGTAATAGTGCTTTAACTCTTTTTCGTTTTGTAAAATGGCATTGCCTATTTGCGAAATAGATGACACACCCAAACCTAATAAGTCACATTGGCCATGCGTTGTGTAACCTTGGAAATTACGGTGTAACTGACCTGCGTTTTGTGCAATTGCCAATTCATTGTCTTTGCGGGCAAAGTGGTCCATACCAATAAACTGATAACCCGCCGCTAACATCTGCTCAAGGGTATTTTTGAACATAGTGAGCTTATCGCCCGCAGATGGTAAGTCAGCGTCTTTAATTTTACGCTGAGCAGCGAATCTATCTGGTAAGTGAGCATAGTTAAATACCGACACGCGATCAGGATTTAACTCTATCAGCTGTGCAATCGTCTCTTTAAAGCTCTCTGGTGTTTGCAGTGGCAAACCGTAAATCATATCGGCATTAATAGATTTAAAGCCAAGTTCACGAGCCTCACTAATTAAACCTTTTACAGATTGCACGCTTTGCGGGCGGTTAACTGCCAGTTGCACATCATCATTGAAATCTTGAATACCAAACGAAACACGATTGAAGCCAAGCTTACGTAGGTGAACTAGCATGCCATCAGCTAAAGAACGAGGGTCAATCTCAATACCGCGCTCGGCATCATCAGCAAAATTAAAATGCTGCTCAACCAACGCCATTAAGCGGCTCATTTGCTCTGCCGATAAGAACGTTGGCGTACCACCCCCTAAATGCAGTTGCTCAACGTTATAATCGGCAAAAAGCGTTGCTTGCTCAGCAATTTCAAGCGCTAAATTATCTAGGTATAAATCGGCTTTAGATTGATGACGCGTGATGACCTTATTACAACCACAGTAATAGCAAAGCTGACTGCAAAAAGGGATATGGATATACAAGGATAAAGAACGGCTTTTCGATGCCGCAATTGCGTTAATCATATCTTGTTGGTTATAACCATCAGCTAAAGACAATGCTGTTGGGTAAGATGTATATCGAGGCCCAGAAATATTGTACTTGTTGATCAGAGATTGATCCCAGCTTGGTAAATTTATCACAGTCAGCACTCCGCAATTGATTGAGCGGCTATTTTAACGAGTTTAGTGGTTTAGCTATTTGATCTAGAACAATGTCGGAGGCTAGAAACTAATCGGCATGCTTTAAGGTCGTTGTAAAAACAAAGAGTTTACTATTTGAGCAGTTGATTTAGTGATTGTTAAAATAAAGGGTTTTGCTAGTGACAAGGTTACAAAAACTTTTTATACTGCATCCCGCTTTAGTCAGTTAAACCAGCTAAACGCATCAAAAAAATTTAGCTTTCGCTAATACAATGGCCCCTTAGCTCAGTTGGTTAATGCAAGTATAACCCCCACTCTTGTTACAACAATTGGATGGGAGTAGAGTTATAAAGGGTTATGTAAGTTGTAACTTAACAACTTTTTAGTTAGAGGTTACAACTTTTAATTGACAATATTAGTCAATTGATGAAAAATGACAACATTCAGTAAAGCACTTATGCTGAATAATAAATGGCCCTATAGCTCAGTTTGGTTAGAGCACCCGACTCATAATCGGTAGGTCCCTGGTTCAAGTCCAGGTGGGGCCACCATTTATAATAGTTCCAACAATTATTCCATATTAGAATATTAAAACTATTCTATTATCTAATCTTCTTTACCTAAGCTCCTTTACTCCAATACGAATTAAACTTAGTGTATTAGAGAGAATAATTTTACTCTTTGTATGAAAACTTCATTTTCTCCAGATTGAACAATAATGTTTCCTAAAATTTGCGCAGTGTAAGATGTATATCCATCTTCGCCATTAATTGGAAGATGATAACAAGAGCCTGACTCTTGCGGCCAAACCCAATACCTCCCGCACTCTGAAAGTGTTGGAAGGTGAAGAGAACCGGAACTAAGCCGCCACGAGTCTCCATCTAAATAGCCACCACGCCAACTGCTGAAGATTTTATAAAATGTATCAGTAGGTGCTGAAAATTTTAAAATTACCCAACCTTGTGGTTTTACGATCATGATTCAACCTTGTTTTAGTTGCTGGTTGAGTTCGGCCAGCTTAGCTTTGGAAGCTTTAGATATTAGGAAGGGTTCTATATCAGTAACTTTTAGCGTTTCTTGACGATATTTGCCGACGATGCCCATCGACCATTTAGCCTTAGGTATATTAGTACCGCTTTGGTTCGAACTTGGCTCTTTAGAATTTAGCCCTTTAGCCTGCGCTCCTTCAGACTCACCTATGTAATGATTCGACAGAATAGCTTCGACTTGACGCTTAATATCTTCAACACTATGTTTACCAACAGTCACTTCATGCTTTTCAGGTAACACTTGCGTATTGTTCCAAGCCGCTTCAACAGTTGTTAAATCCTCTGCATCTGTAATTATTTCTTCATCCGTTTTTACGATTTTTACTTTAGCGATCTCATCAGGAATGTCTTGAACCATTCTCTTTGCGTAACTGACGAGCTTTGGTTCCGCTGGCATAAACATATATGCTTCTTGATTTGGCGCACCTGTTTTTCTAAGAACACGGCCAAAGACCTGTCGAAAGTACATTTCAGTTGTGACGTTTGTTAGGTTACAGCAAACCTGTAAACGAGGAATGTTCGTACCTTCACTGACCATACCTACACTAATAAGCCATTCATCACTGCTATTTCTAAAGGCTTTTATTTTATCGGAAGGTCTTGCTTCATTCGTTGTTACAACTACCGCACCTATGCTGTAGTTTTTTATCATCAGTAGCTTAATTGCTTCGGCGTGGTCTATTGAAGATGCCACAACCAAGCCTCCTGCATTACTGTTTATTTTTCTTAGTTCATTTAACTTGATAATAGCTCTAGAAAGCACTTGCTCATTTACTGTCTCGTTTAAAACGATGTGGGAATATGATGTTGCCTTGGCCGTCAGTAACAAATTGAAGCTATTATATACTTTTTGTTTTTTAGTTCTGGTTACTACTATTTTATTGTTGTCTATGGCAATAACCTGAGGAACCCTACAAACGTCATCAGCTATTGCTTGTTTTAAACCGTAAACATAGTCGCATTGAATCCGGTTGTCTTCACAATAAGTTGAAAGAGCGATTGGCAACGAGTCCGAGCGCCACGGTGTACCTGTTAAAGCGATGCTGTAGGCTGCTTTCTCACGAATGATTTCGATGATCGGAGCGCCCCAAGCATTGGCATCATGAGTTGAAGATCCTGCACAGTGATGAATTTCATCAAAGATCACGAACACCCTAAAACGATCAAATAACTTCCAAGTGTCATTATCGAGAGTTCCAAGTTTTTGATAAGTAAATGCATCGCCTAAAGAGCCAACTTTGCCATTAAATTCATTTTTAAACTGTGCGGTGAGTTCATCACTAAAATCTGATGATACGATTGACGACGGTGAAAAACATAACACTAAGTCTATTAAACCAAGTTCATACATTTTTCTAGCTAACGTTGCCGCCATAATAGTTTTTCCAGCTCCAGGTGTTGCGAGCGCTAGGAAGTGTTTTTGAAAATCACTAGAGTCTACTGAACTGGTGAATTTTGAAATTGCTGAGTTAATACACTTAGACTGCCAACGTCTTAATTTCATTTATATTTTCTCTTTTAACTTTTTTAAAATCTCTTCAGTTGCAGCTATTTTCCCTTTTAAAATATGCTTCTGCTCTTTTGTAGAATGAATAAATTCTTTGAACTCGTCAGATAATTCTGGGTGTTGCTGCTTTAAATTTAGAAATGAATCTAGTGCACCCATACACTGTAAAAGATCAGCATTTAACGTGCTCAAATCACAGTAGAGCGACTTAATTGTTTCACTTAATTTGCTGTTAGGTTCTTCAAAAGGTTGCTCTAATTCTTCGGCTATTAATTCAGGATCAAAAGCTTCTGTTTTCGTGAAACGACTCTCTTTGCCATTACTGGCGGTTTTTTTAATTAACCAGCCCTGTTTTACTAATTTATGTAAGTCATCATAAATAAATTGTCTGACCTTCTGACTATCCAACTCTTCATCACTCATTAAAGCAAGGTAGGCTGTTCGAATTTCAGTGACTGAAAAACGGTCAATGTTTTTCATGCTTATGATTGTTTTAATTACTGGATCTAGTTTCATTTTTATATTATCTACGTTAATACATAAAATATGACTAATAAGTCATAATTTATGTATTATATGGCATAGGTGAAAGATCCGCAATGTGGGAAGATATTCCATTTAACTGCGGAGCTTTTGGATGCAGCCAGCGCTAAAAATTATTGGACTTAACATCAAGTTAGCAAGAACAAAAAGTGGTTTTAGCCAAGCAGAGTTGGCTGACAAATTGAGCGTTGAGCAAAGTTATATTAGCCGTGTGGAGTCTGGTTCGGTAGCTGCATCGTGTGAACGCATATATGAAATTATTCACCTATTAGGTTGCAAAGCTTCTGACATATTCCCTGAATCAAAAGAAGTTGAAACACAATTTAATCGTACAGAACAATAATCTTCTCCAAACAACAGGGAATGACGTAATAAGGATCTTCAAATGACAAATACCCAGATTAACCAAGACGAAATTAACAAAGCGGTATGGGCTGCTTGCGACACCTTTAGAGGCACGGTTGACCCTTCAACCTACAAAGATTTCATCTTGACCATGCTGTTCTTAAAGTACATCTCTGACGTTTACCAAGATGAGTACGACAAGTTACTAGAGCAGTACGGTGATCAGCCAGACCTTATTCATGCAATGATGGCAAAGCAACGTTTTGTATTACCTAAAGGTGCAAGTTTTTGGGATTTATACGAAGAACGCCATAAAGCTGGCAACGGCCAACGTATTGATCAAGCACTACACGCTATTGAAGAAGCAAATGGCGGCAAGTTAAAAAATGTTTTCCAAGACATCAGCTTTAATACGGACAAGCTAGGCCAGGAAAAACAAAAGAACGATATTCTTCGTCACATATTAGAAGATTTTGGCAAAGAAGTATTAAACCTGCGCCCAAGCCGTGTAGGTTCACTGGATATTATTGGTAATGCTTATGAATACCTAATCAAGCATTTCGCTGCGAGTAGCGGTAAATCGGCTGGTGAATTCTATACTCCGCCGGAAGTTTCGGATCTTTTAGCGGCAATACTTGATCCGCAAGAAGGTGATCAAATTTGTGATCCAGCATGTGGATCAGGATCGCTTTTGATGAAGTGTGGACGAATGATCAGAAACAACTTCAATGGATCTAAAAAGTATGCACTATTTGGACAAGAGGCTATTGGTTCTACTTGGGCACTTGCCAAGATGAATATGTTCCTTCATGGTGAAGATAATCACCGTATTGAATGGGGCGATACCATTCGTCATCCAATGCTGCTGGATAAAGAAGGTACTGGGCTATTACACTTTGATATTGTTACTGCAAACCCTCCATTTTCACTTGATAAATGGGGCTTTGAAGGTGCTAGCAATGATGAGTTTGGTCGCTTCCGCCGTGGTGTGCCGCCTAAGACTAAAGGTGACTATGCGTTTATTAGCCATATGATTGAAACGTTAAAACCAGAGTCAGGCCGTATGGGAGTTGTTGTTCCTCATGGGGTATTGTTTAGAGGAGCAGCCGAAGGTAAAATCCGCACGCAGTTAATTGAAGAAAACCTATTAGATGCAGTAATTAACTTACCAGAAAAGCTATTCTTTGGCACAGGTATTCCTGCTGCAATCCTTATCTTTAAAAAGCATAAAACAGACAATAAAATTTTGTTTATTGATGGCAGCCGTGAGTTTAAGTCTGGTAAAAATCAAAACCAGTTAACGGCCAATAATATTCAAAAAATCATCGATAGCTATAAAGCCCGTATGACGGTTGATAAGTATGCCTATTTAGCGACGTTAGAAGAGATTAAAGAAAACGATTTTAATCTCAATATTCCACGTTATGTAGATACGTTTGAAGAAGAAGCTGAGATTGATTTAGTCGCAGTTCGGACTGAGCGTTTGCAGTTGCAGAATGAGTTGAAAGCGCTTGAAATTAAAATGGAAGGCTACCTAAAGGAGTTAGATTATGGCTCGTAATCTAATTGAAGAGCAAATTCCTGATAGTTGGACGTACGACTTACTTGATAATCTAACTGAACGTGTCAGTGGTCATACTCCTAGCAAATCGTATCCTGAATATTGGAACGGCGGTATTAAGTGGATATCTCTCGCTGATACTTTTCGATTAGATAATGGTTATGTCTATGAAACTGACAAAGAGATATCACAAGAAGGAATAAATAATAGCTCTGCTCAACTACATCCAGCGGAAACAGTCGTACTGTCAAGAGATGCTGGCATTGGTAAGAGTGGAGTTATGGCAGAGCCAATGGCTGTCAGCCAGCATTTTATCGCTTGGAAGTGTGACAACGAAAACAAGATGAACAGTTGGTTCTTATACAACTGGCTCCAGCTTCATAAATCCGAATTCGAAAGGCAGGCTGTAGGTTCAACTATCAAGACAATTGGTCTCCCATTTTTCAAGAAGTTGAAAATTGCGGCTCCACCATATAAAGAACAGCGAAAAATCGCCCAAATACTATCAACGTGGGATAAAGCGATTAGCACCACTGAGCGCCTAATCATAAATAGCAAACAGCAGAAAAACGCTCTTCTGCAACAACTACTCACAGGTAAAAAACGACTAGTGAAGTCAGACGCTGATTTTAGTACACGCGAAGGATACGCCTTATCTAAATTAGGTGAATTTCCAAATGATTGGAAAGTTGAAATTTTGTCAATTTTTTACTGGTATCAAGAAGGGCCAGGTGTCCGCAAGCATCAATTTACAGAAGCAGGAATTAAGCTTTTTAACGGAACCAATATCCAAAAATCAAGAATTAATCTTTCTAATACCAAGACATTTATTTCAGAAGAAGAAGCAAATGGAGCTTATAAACACTTCTTGGCCGACCCAGGTGATTTAGTTATAGCTTGCTCAGGTATTTCAGTAGACCGATTTGATGAAAAAATATCTTTCCTTACAAAAGAGCATCTACCTTTATGCATGAACACGAGCACTATGCGGTTTAAAGTCAAGGAAGGAGAAGATGCTTGTTTAACTTATCTTCGCTACTTTATGATGTCTTCAATCTTTAAAAATCAAATTAGACGACAAATAACAGGCTCTGCTCAACTAAATTTTGGCCCTTCTCATGTTGGAAAGTGTTTTATTGCTTTGCCGCACATAAAGGAGCAAAAGAAAATCTCATCTGTTCTGTCAAATGCTGATGCTGAATTGGACTTATTAGCGAAGCAATTAGCAAATTTAAAGCAAGAGAAAAAAGCATTAATGCAGCAATTATTGACAGGCAAACGAAGAGTAAAAGTTTAATATCAAGGAGTATTTATGGAACAGAATAACAATAACAGGGAAGTTACTCCTTGGGAAATCACGCTAAAAGTCTTTGAAGATAAAGAACCTCGACATTTTGTTCAGGAAGGCACAAAACTTTTCCTTGAAGGTTCAGGTGAAGATGAAGGTGTTTGTAGCACTCAATTTAGGCATGATGTAGAACCGTGGTTAACGGCATTATTTCAAAACGAGCACCTTAATCTACTCGCTGGGAGCGGTTTAACTTGCGCAACAGCGTATCTTGCTTCAAAACAAACTGGGGCCAATATGGAGGAAGCAGACTTTCCTACATACCCGCACAAAGACACTTTATCAAAAGCTGTTGACACCTCAGCCAAAAGTGCTGGCCGTGATAAAGCCAATATAGAAGATCAGATTCGTACAGCAAACAAGCTATTAGAAGGTTTAGAAATTCTAGAGCACGATGGAAATGACTACGGCTACAATGGCTTGAAATCTGATATAACCAGCATACTATCCAATCTCATCAATAATGTTCTAGCAACTGAGACGTTAATTGATTCTGCACCAACCCCCTTAAAATCACCTGAAGATGCAGCAAGATACCTAATGTCATTTCTGCTTAGTTTCGCAAGCAGAACAGCAAGTAGAGATAGGCTACATATTTTTACAACAAACTATGATCGAGTGATCGAATGGGCGGCTGATATGGCTGGTATTCGATTAATGGATCGCTTTGTCGGCACGCTTAGTCCTATATTTAGGTCTTCTAGATTAGAGCTGGATATGCATTATAACCCTCCAGGAATACGTGGAGAGCCTAGATATTTAGAAGGATTGGCAAGATACTCGAAGCTGCATGGCTCACTAGATTGGCATTATCAAAATAGACATGTAAGAAAGGTCGCAATTCCATTTGGTGCTCAGTCATTTGAGCCATATATCAGTGACGCGGCTGGCTGCTTAATCTTCCCAAATTCAGCCAAAGATCGTGAGACATCAGAGTTCCCTTATGTAGAACTATTTAGGGACTTTGCTGCGGCGACGTGTAGACCAAATACTGTGCTAGTTTGTTACGGTTATGGCTTTGGAGATGAACATATTAATCGAGTAATCGAAGATATGCTTACCATACCTTCAACACATTTGGTCATTATATCAATGGATAATGCAGGAAGTCGCATATCAAACTTTTATGAAAGAGTTGGCCGAGCAGATCAAATATCACTAATAATAGGTGCTCCATTTGCAAGTATTGTAAATTTAGTTGACAACTTCTTGCCAAAGCCTGCGATTGATTTAACAACTCAAAAAGTACAAGAAATTATAACTTCCAGAGGCTGGGAAAAGCCTGTGCCTGACAATGATGTTCAAGGAGAGTAACTATGATCTCTCCTATGGAAAACTTGGCAAGGTTACAAGTAGGCACAGTTGACTTTGTAGCGCCTGATGAAATTAAAGTATTACTAGACCTTGATGCTCCTCAGTCTGTAGCAATGAATGCTGGACGACCAAGGCCATTTCCACGTATAAACGGTTTCGTTTTGCTACCAACTGAAAATGGATTTATTGTTGGTCAGGTAACTTGGTTAGCGATTGAACACTCCTCTTTTCCTAAACGAAAAGGGATGCAAGATTTCGGGCTTATAGATTTACCCTTCCCGCTAAGGAAAATGAGTATTAGCTTGCTTGGAACACTCGTTAATGAAAGCACACGAGAGGAGGCTAAGTACAAGTTTAAAAGAGGTGTTCATACATTCCCTGGTCTGGGTGATCCTGTTGTTATTCCAGATGCAAAACAATTGCGAGCGATTGTCGAGTCTGGTACTGACGGTAGGGTTTTAATCGGCCACTGCCCATTAGCGGATAATGCAGAAGTTAGAGTAAATCCAGATAGAATATTTGGCCGTCATTTAGCTGTACTTGGGAATACAGGTAGCGGGAAGTCATGCTCAGTAGCAGGCTTAATCCATTGGTCTTTAGATGAAGCAAAAAAACTTACAGGAGATAAGAACCCTAACGCAAGGTTTATTGTATTAGATCCAAACGGCGAGTATTCAGAAGCCTTTAACAACCACAAAGCTCGCGTATTTAAAGTTGAACCTAATCAAGAAGCTGAAGAGTTACTTCTAAATGTGCCAGCGTGGTTGTGGAACAGCTCAGAATGGTCAGCGTTCACACAAGCCAGTGGACGTGCTCAAAAACCGCTTTTAAGAAGAGCTTTAAGAGAAGTACGAAGTGGGCAAAGGTTTGACGATGAGTCACAGATAAAATTAAAAGTTAGAAGATATTTATCTTCTATGATTATCGGTTTAAAGACTGACTTAAGGGAACAAGCTGAAAAAAACGATGCGACTAAATTTGGTTATAAATTAGCTTCTTTTACAGAAGACCTGAACGCCCTAGCAGACCAATGCTTGGAATACTCTGAAACGATTAGAGGCTTAGCGGCTACTTCATTAGAGATCACAAATTCCAGTTATGCTTCATTCAATAAAGGCGGTGAAACAATTGTTTATTACAAACCGTTTTCTCAAGAACCTGTTCAAGCCTTAGTTAAAAATATTGAAATTACTTTAAACGAAATTGGTGGTCTAGTTATTGATAGTGGCTTTGGTGAAGATACACCTGCTGTATTTGATCCCTTAATTCTTGCGGATCATTTAGAGCACCTTGCTCAGGCAGAAAACAGCCCACAGTTTTTCGATTTTCTAATTATGCGAATTCGGACTATGTTATCTGACCCTCGAATGATAGCTGTGGCAGGTTCTCACAAAGAAATGTCATTAGTTGATTGGTTAGAAAGCTATATTGGGGGAGACGATGCAAATAATGGTAATGTTTCTGTAATAGACCTATCTCTTGTTCCTCAGGAAATAGTACATATTGTCACTGCGGTAATATCTAGGCTTATATTTGAAGCGTTGCAACGATATAGACGAAATCATCCTGACTCTAAAGTCTTACCGACATCGCTTGTTATGGAAGAAGCCCATAATTTCATTAAGCGCTATCGCGATGATTCTGAAGAGGCAACAGCATCTTCTATGTGTTGCCAAGTATTTGAAAAGATCGCACGAGAAGGTCGTAAATTTGGTCTAGGGTTAGTGCTTTCTTCTCAAAGGCCATCAGAGCTATCTCCAACTGTTTTATCTCAATGCAACACATTTTTACTACATAGAATAACCAACGATAAAGATCAGGAAATGGTTGCTAGATTATTACCTGATGGATTACGTGGTTTAATTCGAGAAATCCCTGCGTTACCGTCTCAACATGCATTTTTAGTTGGTTGGGCTGCCGAATTACCTATTCTCACTAAAATGAAGTCGTTACCAAATAATCTCCGCCCAAACTCTGACGATCCTGATTACTGGAACGTATGGACAAGAACTAATGATAAAGGTGAACATGAAGATCGTTTTGTCGATTGGAAAGAGGTTTCTGATGAGTGGCAAGAAATTGATTTAGGTGAAGATGGCCTCCAAGGAACTGAAATAGATGCAGAATAAAACGGCCAACTTTAAAGAAGAGTTCAGCTCAAAAATACCTGCTATGACATTGCTGGCAAAACTAGGCTACGAATTTATCTCGCCATGTGAGTGTGAAAAGCTCCGCGGGAATAAGGTTGCATCTGAAGGGAAAACTACATCACAGGTTATGTTAATAACTGTTATGAGAGAGTTTTTATCAAAGCAAAGTTATATGTTCGCAGGAAAGCCTCAAAAGCTGTCTGAGGCGGCAATTGATAAGATCATTCACCAACTTAACCCCGCAATGAATGAGGGGCTAAAAAGTGCCAATGAGAAGCTGTATGAAGCAATGCTATATGGCGTTGGCGTGACGGAGTTTGTTGATGGCAAGAAAACCTCTCTTACTATTCAACTAATTGATTGGCAAAACCTAGATAGCAACTACTTCCATTTCACTGAAGAGATGACAGTTCAAAATGCGGAAGGTACGGGTAACCGCAGGCCAGATATTGTTTGCTTTGTTAACGGCTTACCACTGGTTGTTATTGAAGCAAAGCGGCCTGATTCAAAGCATGAAGGCAAATCTACTTGCTTTGAAGCGATATCCCAGCATATTCGAAATCAAGGTCAGCAAGAAATCCCGCACCTTTATGCCTATAGCCAGCTACTTCTTTCCATCAATGGGCATGAGGGGTTATATGGCACATGCGGAACAATTGATAAGTTCTGGGCTAAATGGAAAGAAGAAGAAATTATAGAAGCTGAGTTTGTTCGGCTAAAAAACAACGAACTCGAAAAAAGTAAATTCGACAAACTGTTTACTCACCGTAACCCTGCTGAGAAAGATGAATACCTAACGTTATTAGCTTCTGGAGAGCTAACCGTTACCAACCAAGATAGGCTTGTCATTAGTTTATTAAGACCTGACAGACTTTTAGAAATGGTTCGTCTATTTACTTTGTTCGATAAGAAAGCTGGCAAAATTGTCGCTCGTTATCAACAAGTGTTCGGCATCAAAGCTCTGATAGAAAGGATCAGTAATTATGGCGATACTGGTGCTCGCGAAGGTGGCGTAATTTGGCATACCACAGGCAGTGGCAAGTCATTCACTATGGTGTTTTTGTCAAAAGCACTAATTTGGTTACAAGATTTAGCTAAATGCCGAGTGATTATTGTTACTGACCGTGTTGATCTGGAAGATCAGTTAAGTCGAACTTTTGCTTCTGGTGGAGCGCTTACGGATCGAGATCAAAAAGACGCAATGGCAACGTCAGGCGAGCGGTTGGCACAGCAGATAGGTAAAGGAAATGAGCGCGTTATTTTCTCAATCATCAATAAGTTTGGCTCAGCCATAAAGCATAAAGACTGCTATAACGACAGTCCCAATATTATTGTTCTGGTTGATGAAGGACACCGTAGTCAGAACGGTGAAAACAACGTGCGTATGCGACAGGCACTACCAAAAGCTGCATTAGTCGCTTTTACTGGTACGCCTTTATTAAAAGACGACAAAACCGAAAATAAGTTTGGCAAGATTATTCACTCTTACACTATGCAGCAGGCAGTTGAAGACAAAACTGTTACGCCGTTGTTGTATGAAGAAAGAATTCCAGAACTGAACATCAATGACAAAGCTATTGATGCTTGGTTCGAGCGTATGACCAGTGCCCTTACAGATAAACAACGAACCGACCTTAAAAAGAAATTTGCTCAAAAGGGGCAGGTTTATCAAACCGAAGGCCGAATCGAATTGATCGCGCATGATATATCGGATCATTTTCAGAACTTTAAACAACAAGGGTTAAAAGGGCAATTGGCCTGTGACTCTAAAGCGTCTGCGATTCGATATAAGAAGGTTTTAGATGATATTGGTAAAGTGAGTTCGGTTGTTGCAATGTCGCCACCAGATACCCGTGAAGGCCATGAGGCAGTCGATAAAGAAAGCAAAGATGTTGTCCAGAATTGGTGGAAAGCTAATGTTGGCAAAGAGGATGAGAAGTCTTATACCAAAGCCATTATTGAAGACTATGGTAGGGAAGACGGCTCCGACTTAATGATTGTGGTTGATAAGCTTCTTACAGGCTTCGATGAGCCTAAGAATACCGTGTTATATATCGATAAACCGCTTAAAGAACATAACTTGATTCAAGCGATTGCGCGTGTGAACCGTTTGCACAGTAAAAAGCAGTTTGGCTACTTAATTGATTATCGCGGTATTTTAAAAGAGCTAGATACAACGATAGAGAAGTACCAAGACTTAGCTGAAAGAACCCAGGCTGGTTTTGATATTGAAGACCTCAAAGGTTTATATAATCGCATGGACACTGAGTACAAGAAGTTACCAGGTTTACATGCTGATTTATGGGCGATATTTTCAGAAGTAAAAAACAAGCAAGATGGCCCAGCATTAAGACAAGCATTAGCACCTAAAGTACAAGATGTTAGTGGCGAACTTGTTGATACCAACTTAAAACAACGTGATGACTTTTATGCCACACTGGCTTCATTCTCAAGCTGTATGAAGGTAGCGTTGCAGTCAGCAAGTTACTTTGATGATAAGTCATTTGATAGCAAACGCGATCTGTATAAACAAGATCTAAAAATGTTTGTAGGCTTACGTAAACAAGTACGTGAAGATGCTAATGAAACAATCGATTATGACCAGTACGCTGAAGACATAAAAAGCCTGCTAGACAAGCATATTGCAGGTGTTGAAGTAAAAGAACCCGATGGTGCTTATCTTGTTGGCAACCTTGGCAAAAATGTTAAACCCGAAGATATGTCAGATGACGAGGCCAGAAACCAAACGGATAAGATCACTGGTCGAATAACAAAGATGATCGAGCAAGATCTCGCTGACGACCCATATGCGCAAGAATACTTTTCTAAACTTCTTAAAAAAGCGATAGAAGATGCCAAGGCTATGTTCGATGCGCCCGTTAAACAGTACATTTTGTTTGCTGATTTTGAGCAAGAAGTCAAAGAGCGCAAAGTTGCGGATACCCCATCTGTATTTCATGATGACGAAGGCAAGCTTAATAAACATGCACAAGCATACTATGGCTTGTTTAAATTTTTATTCGAAGATACATACCTTGTAGAGCAAGGCTTGGATAATGAAAAACTCGTTGAACTGTCATTCAGTATTGATCAAGTTGTTACAACGGCAGTCGCTGAATTCTCCATTAACCCTGCTGAAATTGAAAACGCAATCAGTATGAAGTTACTGCCAATGCTATTTGCTGACTTAGGTATTGATAAAGCACAGCAACTTATCGAAGAGGTGTTGAAAATAACACGCCTCGGCTTGGCAAGAGGTTAGTCAAACAGTGCGAAGTAAATCAATCGCCGCAGAAATCCAAACGACAACAGCCGAAAGAGGCTGTTTTAGCTATGGGGCGGAAACAATTTATTATGACATCATTCGCAAGGCCGAAAGTGCTAAACCACAGAGTAGTAGAAAACAGGCTCGCAAAGTCGTTATCAAAGTTCATCCTGATCAGAGAGTCGTAGCAACAGTTCCATTTGATGCATCCGATGAATCCATTAAGGATGCAATGATCAAACGTGCTCGATGGATCTGGGAAAGTATCACTGAATTTGCTTCCCAGAATGAATATGTAATGCCGAAACAATACATAAGTGGCGAAACTCAGTTCTATTTGGGCAGGCGTTACGTTTTAAAAGTAGTTTTCGATGTTGAGCAAGTGCCAAATGTTAAGCTTCATCGAGGTAAAATAACCGTTACTTTGAAAAAAGATTGTGATGATCGGGTGGTTAAAATTAAGGCACTTTTAGACCGTTGGTATGCACGAAAAGCTGAACCTATTTTTCATGAAAGACTACAAGCTATGCTGCCTAAAGCATCATGGGTAACGGGCTTACCGCGATTTCGAATAATGGCGATGACTAAACAGTGGGGGAGCTGCTCAACTAAGGGAAACTTGATGCTCAACCCTCACCTTGTTAAAGCCCCAAAAGAGTGTATAGATTACGTGATTCTGCACGAGCTTTGTCATATTGCTGAGCACAACCATAGCGACAAATTTTGGCGCTTATTAACGCAAGTAATGCCTCACTGGAAAGAAGTGAAAGAAAAGCTAGATGACATGGCGGAGTTATATTTGAATGAGTAAAATTAATTAGTTCTGACATTTCGAATTGTACTAGATCTGACAGTTACCCGTTTTTTCAAGTGCCACTGTCAGATTAGATTTGAGCTAGAATTTTACAGGAGGGCGTTCAGAATTCTGTGTCAGCCTAAATTGCTAAATATCTAGCACGCCATCTAACCTACCTTCGAAGTGAATGGCTAATTGCG
>NZ_LKDX01000032.1:0-51935 GCF_001401795.1 Pseudoalteromonas sp. P1-26
TAGCTGATAGCTGATAGCTGATAGCTGATAGCTGATAGCTGATAGCTGATAGCTGATAGCTGATAGCTGATAGCTGATAGCTGATAGCTAATTTATAGTCTATTATTTCATTTTACTGAGTAGTAATAATGTATTGGACTCGAGTTGCCCATGAAACTTAATGACGTACAGATGTTTGTTAATCCTATTTATAGGTTAATAGAAATTACACCTATCCCTGTCATTGTTTCCTCGCCTAGCGGTAAACTCGAATATGCAAACCCGGCACTAAAACAACTATTAGGTTACGAAGGCGATGAAGTGTATGCCGATGATGTTGTTATAACTCATGCTGATGACAGAGAGTTAAATAAAACCATTCGTGCCAAGCTTAATCAGTTTCCTGAGCAGCCATTACAAATTGAAAAGCGTTACATGCATAAGTTGGGTCATGCTATTTATTGTCAGCTGAATATTGTTGCTGAGATGGATAATGACGGTAATGTTGTGCGTTATATTTCGCAAATTATTGACTTAACAACAGTCAATAAAGAGGCGGCCGCGGATATTTTGCTGACCCATTTGGTTGATAAATCGAATGATGCCATCTTTGTTGCAAACCCTCAGTTTGGTCAAATCCTTAACTGTAATCAATTTGCTTATAAGTGCTTAGGTTATGAAAAGGAAGAGTTATTAAAACTAACCATTCCAGACATAAACCCTGACTACGATACCAAGGCTAAATGGCAAGAAAGGGTGGCGCGCGTAAAAGCTCAAGAAACCACTATTTTTGAGTCGAGCTTAAAACAAAAGGATGGTCAGGTTTTTCCTACAGAAGTGAGTGTGTGTCATATCGACCATCAAGGGAAAAGCTATCTCCTTGCGATTGTCCGTGACATTTCAGCTCGGAAAAATAAAGAACAGGCTTTGATTGAGCTTGCGAACCTTGACCCGCTTACTCAATTACCGAACCGTCGTTATCTAGAGCAATTATTAAATGATGTATTTAGTGAAAATGGTGATGTGGCTGAGGGAATGGGCTTTATTTATATCGACTTAGATGATTTTAAACAAATCAACGATCAGAATGGTCACGCACTAGGCGATGAAGTTTTGGTATGGGTTGCAAAGCAACTTAAAGCAGCCGTCAGAAGTACCGATTATGTGATAAGAATGGGGGGAGATGAGTTTTTAGTGACTATTTCAGGCGTAACTAATACGACGATCTTGAATCGCTTAGCACATAAAATTGCGGAGCAATTTTCAGCCCCTTTTAGTTGTAAAGGTAAGTCAATTGAAGTCACTGCGAGTATTGGCGTGACAGCGCATTTTCTCGGCGATGGTGTGTATGCAGCAAACCAATTAATTGAAGAAGCGGATGCGGCTATGTACCAAGCTAAAAAGCAACCCGGAACAACCATCATTCACTTTAGCTAAGGTTTAGTTACTTTGAAACTTGAAACTTGAAACTTTTCCCCTCAAGCAGCCACTTCAACACAATTACGGCCGTTATTTTTTGCTTTATACAATGCTTTGTCGGCAATGGTGAGGGTTTCTTTCACGGTTGTTGAAGCATGGCCAACGCTATGTATACCAATACTCACGGTAAATTGCACGGTTTGTACTTCATCAATGGTGATGTAGGTTTCTTGGGCTTTTTGGCGAATTCGCTCGGCAACTTGCTTGGCATCAAGTAGGTTACAATTGAGTAGTAACACGAACTCTTCGCCGCCGTAACGGCAGGCTATATCAGCAAGGCCTTGCTCTGAGGTGAGTATGTTGGCAAATGCGATAATGACTTTATCGCCAACATCGTGACCATATGTGTCGTTAATGTTTTTGAAGTGGTCGAGATCAGCAATTAGGAGGGTTAACTCTTGCTGATTACTTGCCATAGCAGCAATGAGTTCTTCACTTTTTCTGTCAAAGTAACGGCGGTTGTAAAGGCCTGTCATAGGATCTGTATCGACTAGGCGGTTGAGCTCAGTTTGTTGTGCTTTTATTTTTTCGAGGCTCTTAATTCGATAAGAAAGAATAAACGCCATCATTAACGCTTCGAGCAAAATACCTATGCCTACACCGTGGCTATTAATCACGTTTGCGTCGCTGATCCCTTTGTAATAAAGCACCGCCAGCATATTAAAAATAACGAACATAGAGTGGCCGAGCAAAAAGTATTTTGCCAGCGTATTACCTTTGCGCCACAGCGAAATAGATACTCCAAATGTCACCGTCATCATTAAAGCAGCCAAGCTGCTAGCAGGTTTTAAGGCACCTACAATATCGAACAAGCTATAGATAAAATCAGCAACCAGTAAGAACAAAATAATCGACAGCGCGATATGCTCTTTAGGGTAATGCTTTTTGGTTTCGAAAATGAGCATTACAAAAATCACTAAAAAGCTTGGCATGCTCAGTAAGTTAGAATTGAGTTGTAGTAGCTCGGCACTAAAAATACCAAAGAAGTTAGCAGCAACGCCATAAGATAGCGCCACCCACACCGTGCCAGAGATAAGATACAGCGCGTAAACAATGTTCTCGATTTTACGTGCCGATAAATATAAGAAGAAGTTATAAATCATCAGCGCTAACATCATCCCGACAAGTAGCGCAATGTAATTACCATTCCCGACAAGGGCCCGCTTTGAATGCTCTTCATCAAAAATAGCTAATGCAAACCACTGATGTGAAAAGGTGACGCTTTTTATATAAATTGTTTTTTGCTGGTTAGGAGCAATATAAAACGAAAACACGGCACTGCCACCAAACATGTTGGCTTTAGGCCCTGTTTTATCAAGTTGAATAACCGATTGGTTTATCAGTTGTCCTGATTGTGTTTCGTAAAAGCTGACTTCTTCTAAATGATAGGCATCTGGGTTATGCACAAATAAGCGTAGGGTATCGCTGTAGCTATTTTTTATAACTATTTTTGACCACGTCGTTTTAGCGTTGGTGCCTAAAGTAAGCTCGTTTTGACTGTTGATAAAATTTTGCTGCTGAACTTGTGAAAGAGGCATAGTGCCTGTGCTATCAATAAAATAGCTCATAGCAAATTGAGTGATGTCAACGCTACGTTGATCGATATTAACAATCGGGGAGTTATCGGCACGGCTTTGGCTAGTTATGCTTAGGCATAATGAGTAGAAAACAAGAAGCAGTAAAAAGCGCGCAATCATCCCTAATGCCTGTGTCCAAATAAATATAATGATAAAGTTTTATTTTTAACGTAATCCGCTGCCTTGTCGAGTAAAATATCAACGAAAATAAAAAAAGCCGCTAATTTAGCGGCTTTGTTGGTTGCGAAAATAAGAATTAACGTAGGTCGAAACGATCTAGCGTCATCACTTTAGTCCATGCTGCTACGAAGTCATCAACGAACTTTTGTTTAGCATCGTCAGAGGCATACACTTCAGCAATTGAACGTAGCTCTGAGTTTGAACCGAAGATTAAATCTACTGGTGTTGCTGTCCACTTAAGTTTGCCTGACTTACGGTCACGGCCTTCGTAAACACCTTCCTCAGAAGACTTAGACCACTTCGTTGACATATCTAATAGGTTAACGAAGAAATCGTTGCTTAATGTGCCAGGTTTTTTCGTGAATACACCGTGTTTAGTTTGGTCAGTATTCGCGTTAAGGGCACGCATACCACCTAGTAGTGCTGTCATTTCAGGTACTGATAAGCTTAGTAAATCAGCGCGTTCAACTAACATTTCAGCCGGTGATTTCCATGCTGAGCTGTAGTAGTTACGGAACGCATCTGCCGTAGGCTCAAGTACTTCGAATGATTCAACGTCAGTCATTTCTAATGACGCGTCCATACGGCCAGGCTTGAATGGTACTGCGATAGAGAAACCCGCGTCGCTTGCTGCTTTTTCGATTGCAGCCGCACCACCAAGAACAATCATATCTGCTAGTGAAATTTCTTTACCGCCAGATGCTTTTTTGTTGAACTTAGTTTGGATTTTCTCAAGTTTGCTAAGTACTTTAGCCACTTCTTTAGGGTTGTTTACCGGCCAATCTTTTTGCGGAGCAAAGCGAATACGTGCACCGTTTGCACCACCACGCATATCTGTGTCGCGGTAGCTTGCTGCTGATGCCCAAGCAACACGCACTAGTTCAGATACAGATAAACCTGAATCTAAGATGCTAGCTTTAAGTGACGCGATATCTTTGCTATCAACTAGCTTGTGGTCAACCGCAGGGATGTAGTCTTGCCAAATTAATACTTCTTCTGGCACTAAGTCACCTAAGTAACGAGCACGTGGGCCCATATCACGGTGGTTTAGTTTGAACCATGCTTTAGCAAATGCCAGTTCGAACTCTTTCGGGTCGTTTAAGAAACGCTCTGAAATCTTACGGAACTCAGGATCTGCTTTTAACGCGATATCAGTTGTGAACATGATAGGCGCATGACGCTTACCTTTAATGTGCGCATCTGGCACTAGGTTAGACGCTTGACCATTTTCAGGGATCCACTGAGTCGCACCTGCAGGGCTCTTAGTTTTAACCCACTCAAAGCTGAATAAGTTTTGTAGGTAGTTGATTGACCAACGTGTTGGTGTCACTGTCCATGCACCTTCAAGACCTGACGTGATGGTATCTTCTGAGTGACCTTTACCACATTTGTTTTTCCAACCTAAGCCTTGCTCTTCGATACCTGCTGCTGCTGGCTCTTTGTCTAAACACGTCGCTTTTTTCGCACCGTGTGCTTTACCAAAGCTGTGACCACCGGCGATTAGCGCAACGATTTCTTCATCGTTCATTGCCATGCGGCCGAATGATAAACGAATGTCTTCTGCTGCTAGAAGTGGATCAGGGTTACCGTGAGGGCCTTCTGGGTTTACATAAATTAAGCCCATCTCAACTGCCGCTAATGGGCCTTTAAGTTTGCCTTTTTTGTCACGACGTTCGTCAGTTAACATTTTGCCTTCAGGGCCCCAGTATACGTAATCTGGTTCCCAATCGTCTTCACGACCACCTGCATAACCGAAGGTTTTGAAGCCCATTGATTCAAGTGCAACGTTACCTGTTAACGCCATTAAGTCAGCCCAAGAAATGCTGCGACCGTATTTTTGTTTAATAGGCCAAAGTAAACGACGCGCCTTATCAAGGTTCGCGTTATCAGGCCAGCTGTTTAATGGGTCGAAACGTTGTTGACCACCGCCTGCGCCACCACGACCATCAAAAGTACGGTACGTACCTGATGCGTGCCACGCCATACGGATGAAGAACGGACCATAGTGGCCGTAGTCAGCAGGCCACCAATCTTGAGAATCAGTCAATACTTTCTCAATATCAGCTTTCACTGCGTTTAGGTCTAACTTTAAGAATTCTTTTTTGTAATCAAAGTAAGGACCCATAGGATCAGACTCTGCGCCATGGGCACGAAGTTGGCTAAGATCTAATTGCTCTGGCCACCAGAATTGGTTTGATTTGATGTCGTTTGTAGCTTGTACGCCTGTTGCCACCAACAGTGATACCGCAACAGCTACTTTAGACAAAGCTGACGTTGATTTCTTAAACATTGTGTTGTCTCCAGTTAGAAGTTGGGTGAAATATAGATTTGTTCTGATTAACTTTCCACTTACAAACTGGGGTTTAAATCGATTGATAAAATCGAAAAAATAGATGGTGTGATTGATTTTATAGAACAAAGCCAGCAAAAATGCTGGCTCTGGGGGAGGTGTGCAGTAAGCTTAAATTTAGCTTATTGCTTATTCTTCAATAAAGGGTACACCGTTTTTGATCCACTCAGCGGCTGGTTTGCCTTTTAAGTAGTGATCAAAATATTCCATCATGCGTACTGAGAAATCCACTTGGTTAGGGAATTTCTTCAGGTGATGTGGTTCACCTTCGTATTGTAAGAAGGTGGCATCATTACCCGCACGACGAAGCGCGAGGTAGTATTGAACCCCTTCGTGCCACGGCACAGCATCATCTTTGTCGCCAAACATAATCAGAATTGGGGTATTCACTTTATCGGCGAAGAACACCGGTGAGTTTTCGATGTATAGCTCTGGGGCTTCGAATAACGTTTTACCAATGCGGCTTTGCCCTGTTTCGTATTGGAACTGACGCGCAAGGCCTGATTTTAAGCGAATACCGCTGTATGCACTGGTCATGTTAGATACTGGCGCACCCGATACAACCGCCTTAAACATATCTGTTTGAGTGATCATAAAGGCACTTTGGTAGCCTGCCCATGAGTGACCTTGTAAACCAATTTTATCTGGATCAGCAATGCCTAAATCAATCAACTTTTGAGTGGCGTTGATCATCGTTTGGGTTGATGATTTACCCGGATGGCCAATTTCAAAACGTATATCAGGTAAGAAAATCGCATAACCATTTGAGGTAAACATTGGGAAGTTAGGGCGATGATTTAACTCCATTTTCGGGAAGTCATACATGCGTTGGCTCATATAGCGGTAGAAGTACACAACCACCGGAACCTTATCGCCTTTTTTGTAGCCCGCAGGTTTGATCAATACGCCTTGTAAATCTTCCCCATCAAACCCTTTGTAGCTAATAAGCTCAGGTTTTTCACCCCATGCAAAGTTGCTAATTTGTGGGTTAAGGTTGGTAACACGTTGTGGCTTTTTGAAGCTAAAGTCAGTTTGGTAGTAATCAGGGAATTGCTGATATGTTTGCGCAGTAAATAGGTATTTGTCGGCATTTTTCGCCTTTTTCACCACATCATAGCGCTTTTTACCTGAAAGTACTTTGCTCACTTTATTGCTTGATAAGTCAAGTTTGGCAATTTCAGTTTGCTTATCTTGCAGGTTCTTTGCACTTAGTAATAATGTTTCGTCTTTGGCAAAGCCCACTTGGTCTTTATCAAGTTTAATAACACGATATTGGGTATTGGTTTCTTTACCTTGAGTTAAACGGGTTGCTTTTTTAGTTGCGACATCAAAAGCCCAAATATCAAATTTACTGTAAACCAGTACTTGGCTGCTGTCGTTTAACCAGCCTGCAAAACCATAACCCGGCTGAGGTGATGGGTAGTCATGTTTATCATCAGCAAAAATAGCGTTAATTGCTTTAGATAAGGTCGAAACCTTGTTGTTACCTAAATCTTTAAGCTGTACTTGGCTGTCTTGGAAAAATGCCGCAAATTGACCATTTGGCGCAAGGCTTGGTCTAAACGGGTAGTCGCTGACGATAGCGGTTTGTTTACCGGTTTTAACATCAACACTAAAGTAATCTGCGTAGAAACCGCCATACATAACACGCTCTAGGTATGGAAGATCTGAATAACCTAATAGCGCTTCGCGATGAGTATTAAGCGAAACCTCTGGCATGTTCGGCGTGCTTAACTGCACAACGTGCTGACCGTTTACATGATATACCGCTTGGTAGTGACGAAGCTTATTCGCTTTGTTCCATTGCTGCTCTTCGCGTGGCTTAATTTCAGCGTCTTTGTTATGCCAAACGTTAAGGCCTTTTTGGTCGCGAATGGTATCGAAATCATATAAAGAGGCTTCATCTTTGTATTCTTTTGCGATAACTTTTGCAGCGAGTTTAGGATGGTTTTCAAAGTATAAACGAGCACCATCTTCAGACCATTTTAGTGATGCTGTTTTGCCAATAGTCCAGCTTCTATCTGCAGAGTGAATGGTTGAAAGCGCCCCGTTTTGTAAAAGCTGTAAGCTGTGATCACGACGGCGTGTATCATCATTAACGTAATTACCAATTAATAGCGCTGCTTTATTGTTGTTTGGTTGCCAAGCTATTTTATTTGCAACAACACCTGGCTCATCAATCAATACACTCGTTGCAAAACCATTATTAAGCGCAACTAATACAACTTGGTTGTCGGCACCATCACTGTAGCTTTGGCTTGCTAATAATTGCTCACCGGTGCTGCTAATCGCATAGCTGAATACGTTGTTTAGAGTGTGAGTGGTTTTGTCTTGAAGGTTAACAAGCACTAAATCAAAGCTTTTATCTTTTTTGTCTGGCTTGATTTCGCTGCTGTTTTCGTCTTTTTCTTCGCTGTCTTTTTTATCAGCTTTCTTATCTAGTCGATAAGCAAGCCATACACCATCATCCGATAGTGCATAGTCTTTTACATCGTTAAAGTTTTGTTGCTCACCATTTTTAGTATTCACTAAAACAAGGTTGTTTTTTAGTTCATCTTTTTTCTTGGTGGTTTCTTTTTCAAGTAGGGTCGGTACCTGAGTAAAAGCTACCCAGTTTGCTGCTTTATTAATAGTTGGGCGAGTACCGCGCTCAACGCTAGTTAGCAGGGTGTTGTTGTTTAATGTATAAACCTGACCTTGTGCATTACCGCGATAAGGGTCGGCACTAAAGCTAAGAATTTGGCCATCTTCAGAAAGTTGGGTGCCTTTTGCGTATTTAAAATCAAACACGTCTTTAAATTGCAGAGCTTCTTTCGCACTAACCTGTGCACTACCAAGGCTTGTCACCAAGGCTAAGCTCAAAAGTGATAATTGCGCTTTCATTCATCTTTCTCGTTGTTTTTTAATTGATGCACCCAGTGTAGCGTTTTTAATAAACAATTCGAGTAGATACGATAAGTGGCGTGTTTGGGAAGGTGGAAGGGGAAAGTTACGAGGGGAAAGTTAGAAAGGGAAAGTTAGTAAGCAGCTTGCTAACTTTACTCTTTCCCCTAGAAGCTCGCTAACTGTTCGGAATTCAATCTGATAGCTGACGGCTGAAGGCTGAAGGCTGACAGCTCGAACTTTACTCTTTTCCCTAGCAACTCACTACAACCAAATCTTCTGTAGCTCTGGCCATTGTTTTTCAAATTGTGCACTTGGTTTTGCTTTAAAGTCGCTGCGCACGAATTGATTCATCTTACCTTCTACATAGGCGAGTAGGAAGTTGGCTAGGGTGCTTTCGTCTGACTGGAATGCTTTACCTTCGCGAAGTTTGCGTTCGCGTAGCACTTGCTTGAACTGAGTTTCTAGCTTTTCAAATAAGCCTTGTACACGCTCACGTAAACGCTCTTGCTCACCTTGTAAGGCATCACCGGTCAAAATGCGGGTAATGCCCGGGTTTTTCTCGGCGAAGGCTAACAATAACAGCAAAATATTGTACACACGTGTTTGGCTTTCTTTCTCATTTTCTAAAATGAGGTTAATGCGTGATAACAGGGTATCTTCAATAAACTCGATTAGGCCCTCAAACATCCGTGCTTTACTCGGAAAATGACGATATAACGCAGCTTCAGACACACCTACCTCAGCCGCGAGCTTTGCGGTGGTGATACGTTGACCTGGGCTGGTTTCTAACATTTGTGCGAGTGCTTGCAGAATCTGCTCTTTGCGATTACTTCTTTTTGTCGCAGGCATGACCATTCCTTTCTTATAATTTATTACTTGCGCTGTTGGGAGTCAGACAAGCCATTTTTTGTGCAAATGAGTGGCTTATGTTAATGTTTTATTCAGTTTCTTTCCAGCATTTTTACAAACGCTTGGCAAGCTCAGTCATTACGCTCATGGCTAAATCTTTTTTACTTCCCATTGCTAAATCTAGCTGCTCATTGTGCCAGAAGAGTGTTAAAGCATTATGATCAGAATTAAAGCCAAGGCCTTCTTTTGATACGTCATTTGCGCAGATCATATCGAGATTTTTGTTCTTTAACTTACCTTGCGCATAGCTTGCAACATCTTGAGTTTCTGCCGCAAAGCCAACGGTATAAGGGCGGTTTTCGCTAAGTGCTGCGACATTAGCGATAACATCTGGGTTCTTAACTAAAGTAAGGGTTAGTTCATCGCCTTGCTTTTTCATCTTTTGCTCATGAATTGCTGCTGCACGGTAATCAGCCACTGCTGCACAGCCGATAAAAGCATCCGATTGTGCGGCCAGTTCCATTGAGGCGGTAAGTAATTGCTCAGCACTTTCTATATTAGTAAGCAGGGCATTAGCAGGTGCTTTAATTGTTACGGGGCCTGAAATCAGATTTACCTTTGCACCTAGCGCAAGTGCAGCTTCTGCAAGGGCATAACCCATTTTGCCTGAGCTGTGGTTAGAGATATAACGAACTGGGTCAAGGGCTTCTCGGGTTGGTCCTGCAGTAATCGTGATGGTTTTGCCTGCAAGTAACGGCTCAACTTCAGGTTGTGTACAAAGTGCGACTAACTCATGAGGCTCTAACATACGGCCTGCGCCTACATCACCACAAGCTTGCTCGCCTTTACCTGGGCCCCAAATAGCCACGCCGCGCTCACTTAGTGTGGCAAGATTTGCTTGTGTAGCAGGGTGGGCATACATTTGTTGGTTCATTGCAGGCGCAACCGCTACCTTTGCAGGGGTAGCCAGTAGTAGGGTTGTTAGTAAGTCATCTGCAATACCCATGGCCATTTTGGCTAAAATATTACTGGTTGCAGGGGCGACTAAAATAAGGTCTGCCCATTTGGCAAATTCGATATGACCCATTGCGGCTTCTGCTGCGGGGTCGAGTAATGAATCAGAAACAATCTCACCGCTTACCGCTTGCATAGTTAAAGGAGTAATAAAGTGTTTGGCTGAGTCGGTCATGACGACTTTTACTTCACAGTCTTGATCTTTTAAACGGCGAACAAGTTCTGCACATTTATAGGCTGCAATACCACCACTCATACCTAGCAGGATTTTTTTATTAACTGATTTTGTCATTACGTGAAATTTAACCTTTGTCGATATGGGCTAACGATAGCAAATCTTTACCGATAGCATGAAGTTTTCTTTTTTACTGACAGGCAAAAATTGGATTTTATAGTACAGTTTAATAAGTGGAATAGTTGTTTTAAGGATGAAGCAATGCCATTAACCGATTTACCTTTATCAGCAAGGCCGCGGGAGAAGTTACTTGCCCAAGGCGCCAAAGCACTCTCAGATGCAGAGTTATTAGCAATCTTCTTACGTACCGGTGTACCGGGTATGAATGCCATTGAGCTGGCTGAGCACCTGCTCGATATAAACAGCACTTTGCACGACTTATTTAATGCATCTGAACAAGAGTTCTGTGCCCAAAAGGGTTTAGGAGCTGCTAAGTATGTGCAGCTTCAAGCGGTACTTGAGCTAAGCCGGCGCTATATGCTTGAGCAATGTAAGCGCGAGGCACTATTTAATTCGCCGCAAGCTGTGTATGACTATTTAACTATTCAATTACGTGGCTTACAGCAAGAAGTATTTATGGTGCTGTACTTAGATAGTCAAAACCAGCTAATTAAAGACGAAGTACTTTTTTACGGCACTATTAATGCCGCTTCTGTGTACCCACGCGAAGTTGTTAAAGCTGCACTGCGTAATAATGCGGCGGCTCTAATACTTGCTCATAACCACCCAAGTGGGGTTGCTGAACCTAGTCAGGCCGATAAATTAATCACCACAAAATTACAGCAAGCCTTAGCCTTAATTGACATAAATGTGCTGGATCACATCATAGTGGGTGGTGAAAATTGTGTTTCGTTTGCTGAAAGAGGGCTTATATAGAGCCAACTGTATTAGAGAGTGTGTTAAAAATGAGCAGTTTAGGGCGATTTTAGAAATTAGTTTAATTTAAATGCAGTTTTTACTTTCCCTAAGGGCATTCGATCTTTATAATTAGCCGCTATCAAATTTACACATGAGCTGATTGGATAAGATCTGTTACTTGATCTTTGCCTGTATAAGCTGTATAAAGAGCGCCCTTCGATTTATCCCGGGGCACAAATACTGGCCTAAGGGAAAATTAAGCTCGAGCGAAGTTATTGGAGATATATAGACATGTCTAAAGTATGTCAAGTTACAGGTAAGCGTCCAGCGGTTGGTAACCACCGTTCACACGCGAGAAACGCGACTAAACGTCGTTTCCTACCTAACCTACAAACTCACCGTTTTTGGGTTGAAAGTGAAAAACGTTTTGTAACACTACGCACTACTACTAAAGGTATGCGTATTATCGATAAAAAAGGCATCGACGCGGTTCTTACAGAAATCCGTGCTCGTGGCGAAAAAGTTTAAGGAACTGAATCATGCGCGATAAGATCCGTTTAGTTTCAACTGCTGGTACTGGTTTTTTCTACACTACCGACAAGAACAAGCGTAACATGCCTGAAAAAATGGAAATCAAAAAATACGATCCTAAAGCTCGTAAACACGTGATTTTCAAAGAAGCTAAAATCAAGTAATTTTAGTTTTCAGAATATCAAAAACCCAGCCTCGGCTGGGTTTTTTGTTTTTAGCGTTTAGAAAATCTTAATAGAGCACAATAATCTAGCTTGGCTTGCTGTTTTATCTTGCTTAATTATCAATCTAAGCGTAAAATGCGCGCTCATTTCGGCTTATTAAATTTAATTCCTTGCCTTAAACCGACTGGCCGAAACGGTAGAAGGCTCTATTAACCGTAAGGAATATCCATGCGTCATTACGAAATCGTATTCATGGTTCACCCTGATCAGAGTGAGCAAGTACCTGGTATGATCGAACGTTATACTGGTTCTATCACTGAAGCTGGTGGTACTATCCACCGTCTTGAAGACTGGGGCCGTCGTCAATTGGCTTACCCAATCGACAAGCTTCACAAAGCTCATTATGTTCTTATGAACGTTGAAGCACCTACTGAAGTAATCAGCGAGCTAGAAACTACTTTCCGCTACAACGATGCAGTGCTTCGTAACTTAGTTATGCGTACTAAAGACGCTGTAACTGAAGCATCTCCTCTTGCGAAAGAAGAGAAGAAAGAAGCACCAGCTGCTTAATCGTTTTGAGTTCAAGCATGGCGCTTGCAGTTGAGACAAAAAGATGAGCCAACCGCTTAATCCTTATATGAATCAGCTGACACTATCTGGGGTTGTTTGTAAAACACCTAAATATAGTCAAAGCCCTGCTGGTATACCGCATTGTATTTTTGTTCTTGAACATAAATCGATGCAAGTTGAAGCAGACCTTAACCGTAATAGTTATGTCAGGCTTCAAGTTGTTGCCAGCGGCACGCCAATGCAACAACAAACTCAACAATTGCACGTTGGGCAACAAGTGCAAGTGACGGGGTTTTTAAACCGTCACGAAGGCCGAAACGGCTTAAGCCAATTGGTCTTGCATGCTCAACATATAGAAAGAATTTTTTGAGGAATTTTACTCATGGCACGTTATTTCAGACGTCGTAAGTTCTGCCGCTTCAAAGCGGAAGGCGTACAACAAATCGATTATAAAGATCTAGCTACTCTTAGAAACTATGTTACAGAAAGTGGCAAAATCGTACCTAGCCGTATCACAGGTACTAGCGCTAAATATCAGCGTCAGCTAGCAACTGCTATCAAGCGTGCTCGCTACTTAGCCCTTCTTCCATACACTGACTTACATAAGTAAGCAGCGGATTAACAGTTTTTAAAAGGTGTAGAGACATGCAAGTTATTCTACTAGACAAGATCGCAAACCTAGGTGGCCTAGGTGACCAGGTTGTAGTTAAATCTGGCTTCGCACGTAACTTCCTTTTCCCACAAGGTAAGGCAGTTCCTGCAACTAAAGCTAACATCGAAACTTTCGAAGCACGTCGTGCTGATTTAGAAGCTAAGATCGCTGAAGATCTAGCTGCTGCTCAAGCTCGCGCTGACAAGTTAGAAGCATTAGCTGAAGTTACACTAGTTTCTAAAGCTGGTGACGAAGGCAAGTTATTCGGTTCTATCGGTACTCGCGACATCGCTGAAGCTATTTCAGCTGTTGGCGTTGAAGTTGCTAAATCAGAAGTTCGTTTACCTCTAGGTACTATCCGTGAGACTGGCGAATTTGACGTAGCAATCGCAGTACACTCAGACGTATCGGCTACTATCAAAGTAATCGTTATCGCTGAAGCTTAATAGCAATATTAAGTAAAAAAAGCCGCACTTAGGTGCGGCTTTTTTGTGCCTGAAATTTATAAATTGTAGCATTTTGTACCGCTATTGCTTCTTCGTTGATCATCCAATAGTATTGGTTTCTATATTTTAAACATATAAATGCCATCCTATAATCTTACCTATTTTACAAACATACGTTCTTTTTTCTTAATTTTATTGTTCTTATCAGTATAATCGAATGAGTAAAAGTAAATTGGTTAAAATTGACACTGACAACGCTGTCATTTATATTGTGCTGGTTAAAAAGTATTAAGGGGTTGAGGTTGAAAAGTGCATTAGTACCACATGGAATGGGTAAACAAACAGGCTTTACATTAGTAGAAATTCTTATCGTGATCGCTATTTTAGGGATTTTATATAGCGTAGCATTGCCTGCTTACACTGAGCACATGCAACGTAGTCGCCGTGCTGATATTCAACAAGAGTTACTGCAATACAGCGCCAGTCTCGAACGTATTTATTCACGAAATGGCGGCTATCCTAATGCATTCGTAACCCAAAATACCGACTATTACACCTTTACCTACACAGCGACAGATAAAGTATCAGGTGCTGTAAGCGATTTTAAAAATCGTGGCTACAGTTTAAAAGCAGCTCCTAAATCGGGTTCGGCGCAAGCAAGTGATCGCTGTGGTGAATTAACCGTTAAACATGATGGAAGTTATAGCGCTTCATTTAGTGATTGCTGGGAGTAACACAATTGCGTCGAATTGCAGGGTTTACCTTAATTGAGTTAATGGTTGTGCTGAGTGTTATTGGCATTATGGCAGCCCTTGCTTTTCCGTCTTTTAGCCAACAAATTTTGCAAGATCGCGTGGTAACTACTGCAAATCAATTAAATAGCGCCTATAAATTTGCACGCAGTGAAGCGGTCAAACGCGACAAACCTATTAACCTAGTTGTCAGTAATAATAGCTGGCAAGTGACCCTCAACGAGGGCGGGGTAGACACAGTTTTAAAAGAATTTTCGGTCACAAAAAGCGGAGTTACCGTCAACTTAGTCGCATTGGCCATTAGTGCCAGTGGCGAAGTTGATAAACAAGCTGAAATTATAGTGAAAGATGAGCACACAAATACCACAGATTACGTGATGTGTGTGCTTAAAAGTGGCCAAAACTGGTTAGTAGAAAATTCACAGCGAGGATGTGCATGAATAAGCAGGCAGGCTTTTCATTATTAGAAGTGATGATTTCAGTGGTGATCGCTGGCATCGCATTATTAGGCTTGGCGGCAGCGCAGCTAAAATCGCTGCAATATGCAACCAATAGCTTTAATTACACCGTGTCACTCATTCAAGGGCAAAACACCATTGAGCGTTTGTGGCCGCGTATTTGTGAAATTCAAAAAACCAATACCGCACTTTTTCAAGACGCGACATTTAGAGCTTCCCTCGCGCCACAAGTGAGTGATTATCAACTGACAATCCCAGCTACTTACAGTGATGATATGCAAGTTAATGTGGCTTGGGTTGATAAGCGCATGACAGACAATGCAGAAAATCAAATTAGTCTAAATGCCAGTTTCCCTGATTTAACGGCGGTTTGCTCATGAATAAACGCGTTCAGGGTTTTACCTTAGTAGAACTGATGGTGGCATTGGCAGCAGGTGCTTTTTTATTAGCTGGGGTGAGCTTGTCTTACTCGGCGATTAAAAGCACGATTGAGGTGAGTAAAGAGCTTGAAAACGCTCAAGAAGTAATTCGCTATACCAGTAAAGTATTCAATCGCAGCATAAAGCAAACACAACTAACACCCACCATCAGTGCAGATAAAAGCACGATTACTATTACTCAGCCAAGTGGTGTCATTGCTTGTAATGGCTCTGCGACAACAGCGCAGGTGGTTGAGGTCTATAGCTTAAATGGCAGTAACTTAATGTGTTCGCTCGATGGTGCTGACTCAGAGCGATTACTGACAGGAATCGAAGCTTTGTCATTTGATATCGCCGGGGAGCTTGTAACCGTTACTGTAAAGCCAAATGATTTACCTGCTCAGTTCGGTAATGGTATTAACATTGATATTGCGTTAACTAATGCAATATTAGTCAAAGCATACGGAGCTGGCAGTGTATAACAAGCAAAATGGTTTCACCTTAATTACAGTGTTGATCTTAACCAGTATGGCCAGCATCGTGGTGCTTAGCTCGCTACGTGAAAACGTTGTTCAAGAACGCTTAAGTGGTAACTTTCAAAAGAAATTAAACAGTCGTTTAATGGCTGAAAAAGGTGTGTTTGAACAAGCTAAGTTATTGCAACAAACCTTGAATGATGAAGGTGTATTAGCGGTTGAAGATTTGATCAGTAAAACCAGTAATGCATCGGGCTCTGGTGTTATCGCTGATGATGCCATTTTTAATGCCAGTTTAAGTCAAAATGCTGCCGGTGAGCTTGAAATTGCAAGCTTAGGGCAACGATTTGATGGTGACGCACAAAGTAGCTTAGTCGCCCGTTTTGCAGTACAAGGCGCGAAAGGCAGCTCTATTTTCACTAATGCGATGGTGGGCTGTAAAGGGGTTAACTTGTCGGGTAGTGGTAGTATCGACAGCTATGATTCGAGCAAAGGCACCTACGAAGAAACCAAGTCGAATGATGGTGATGTTTCAACGATTGCTGGTGATTCAGATGTGGTGCTATCGGGTCATTCACCGATAAAGGGCGATGTAAAAGCGACCGGGGTTATCTACTTAAATGGTTCATCACCAATTATTGGTAATATCCATTCAAATACCGGTGTTTATATTTCTCCTGGCAGTGGTTTACGTGTTGACGGTAATGTTTATACCCGAGGTTATTATACCCATCGTGGCGGAACTGTTTCGGGGGTTGTGCGAGCGAATGGTGATGCAAAAATGCAGTGGTCAACATTCATCACTAATAGCCAAGACGAAGCGCTGGATATTATGTATGGCGGCTCAGGCGATTTTAAAGACACCTACAATAATCAACAAGATGGTGTGCAATACAGTGATAGCAAGTTTAATGTAAACCCGCATGTTGAGCCGATAACTGTTGCTGACCCAACAGCCCCTGATTATGACCCAACTAATCCAGACACCAGCTGCGACCCGTTAATTTTGCCAGAGAAAATGACAGACATCACAGACCAAGTGAGCAGTTATAGTTCTGTTTCGATTGGTCCTACGCAACAATTTAAACTTAATACTGAAAAGGGCTTTTTTAGTAGCGGTGGTAGCCAAGTTATTTTGCCAAGCCTTGCCGATGTTTTCTTGTTTAACTCTAAAGCGCAAAACCAAGCTAATGGCAGTAACAGTAAAGAGTATATCTTTGCACTTGATAGGCTCAAAATGACCAGTGACGGCAAAATGGAAGTTTCTGGTGGTGATGTTATTTTACTGATTGATGGCGACTTTTCGATGGAAGGGGATACCAGCTTAACAATCAAAAAAGACAGTAGCTTAACAGTGTTATTAACCGGAAAAGTAAATATTGGTGCAGGCGCAAAAGTCATTACTGAGCAGGAAGGATTAACCACCAGTGGCCATCCGTCGTTATCATTTTATTCATCATTTAATGGTGTAAATGGCGTGCAATTTAGTGGTGCTGCGAATTTATATGCGGCTATTTATGCCCCTTTGACAACAGTGAAGCTATCGGGCAGTGGCGAGCTGTTTGGTAGTGTACGTGGCTCAACAATTACTGCATCAGGGGGCAGTGGCGCTCACTATGATGCAGGTTTATTACAAGTACAAAATGGCGGCACGCCTGCTTCTTCGGCACGCATCGTATTTTTAGGTTGGAGCTACAAAACCGCAGAAACAACTGAAGAAGAAAGGGAAGCACCCCCTGCCGAATAACGCAAAGCCCCAAATAAAATTGTGTAAGCTCAATTATTTGTAGCTTACACAAAAAAAATTAATTTCATTTAAACCTTTTGAATCCCTCCTTACGTCTAATACACTAAATTCACAACAATAATCATAAAGGACAACATCCAGGATGTTGATAGATGCAGAACAAGCGTTCGCCCAGCAAAGTGAGCATGCCTTGATAGAGCGCGTAAAAAGCGGTGATCAAGCTGCCTATGCAACACTTTATGAGTTGCATGTGAAGCGGGTTTATAGCCTTTGTTTGCGATTACTTGCAGACAAAGAGCACGCCGAAGATGCAACACAAGAAGTGTTTGTACAGTTGTGGCACAAAATCGCGAACTTTGATGGACGCTCACAATTTTCGACTTGGTTACATAGTGTTACCAGCAATATTGCGATTAGCTACATTCGCAAACATAAAAGCTGGTTTCAAAAAGTAGTGAGTTTTGAACAAAGCGGTATGGATGAGCAAAGCGCAGCAGATTGCGACGGCTTTAACGGCCTCGATAAATTGGTACTGAGACTACCTGAGCGAGCACGTATGGTGTTTGTACTCCATGCAATTGAAGGTTATCGCCATGAAGAGATAGCAAGCATGCTTGATATGGCGGTCGGTTCAAGTAAATCGCAATTTCACCGTGCAAGGCAGTTATTAAAAGAGTGGTATGAAAATGAGTAAGCCAGAATTTGAACAATTTTTAAATGACTCGCTTAACCATAAGCAAGATATTAGCCCAGACAAAGATCTCTGGCCCGGTGTTGAGCGAGCAATTGCAACAGGGCAATCAGAGCAAGCTGATAAGCCAACCCATGGCTGGAATAAACTCGCTGCAGTTGCTGCTTGTTGTATTGCCGCACTATTGACCGTACAGCTTTTTGTTGGCCAAGGTGAGCCAAATAGCATGATGGCAATGAGTGATTATTTTACCAAGCAAAAGCAAGGTTTGTTGGTGCAGTATCAAAATCAACCTGCATTAACCGATAACTGGCAGCAACAACTAAAAGAGTTAGAAGAAGCCGAAAGTGCCATTAAGCAAGCACTTGAGAATGAACCTGAAAACCCAGCTTTATTACAAATGCTGTCGCAGGTTTATCAGCAACAACTGGACTTAATTAACAAGGTGCATGCACCGAAGTGGCAAACGATTTAGGAGTGACAATTATGAAATTACTAGCCTTAACTTTAGGATTACTGCCACTGATGGCAATGGCAGGACAAACCATTAATGAACAAATTGATGTACCTGCCAATAAACGCATTTTTATTGAAAACCAACGTGGTGATGTACGCATTGAAGGGTGGGATAAACCACAACTTAAAATCGAAGGTGAGCTTGACGATAAAGCCCAAGGTTATCGTTTAGAGGTTGAAGGCAGCCGTGTTGAATTTATCGTAAAAATGCCGCGAAATTTAGGTGGCTGGAATAGCGGTGACGGCTCTCGTTTAACCATTTACATGCCAAAAAGCAGTGAGCTTGAATTTGCTGGGGTGAATGTCACAGTTAGTGCTAAAGAGCTTGAAGCAGGCGCAGAGATTGATACCGTCAATGGTGATATCACAGTGCAAGATATTCGCGGCAACATGAGCTTTGAAACGGTTAATGGTGATGTGAATGCTCATGATTTAAACGGTGATATTCGCTTTGAAACAGTTAATGGTGAAATTAACGATAAAAACTCGCAAGGTGCTTTACGCTTTACTGCAGTGAATGGCGACATTAAGTCAAAAACCAAAGCACAAGATGTGCGTCTTGAAAACGTAAACGGTGATATCGACTTTGCATTTGATGCAATTAAAAAGCTGCGCATCAATACCGTAAATGGTGAAGCAGAAGTTCACATCAACAAGTTACTAGCAGATGCCAATATTCGTTTTGAATCAGTCAGTGGTGATGCAGAGTTTTACTTCCCTGCAGATGTATCGGCAAAGTTTGAAATTGAAGCTCACGCTAACGGTAAAATCGTTAATGAGCTTAGTGATGACAGAGCAACGAAGGCGAAATACGGCCCATCTAGCGACTTAGAATTTAGTATTAACGGTGGGGATGCTGATATAGAAATGGATACGATTAGCGGACGTATTGAACTTCGTAAACAGAAATAACGATTAGAGTTCACTCAATTACAATATTTCACTCAATTACAATAAAGCGGGAGGACTTCCCGCTTATACCAATCGTGTTAAGTTGTTGGTCTTAAATAGCGACAGATAAATGAAGTGATAACAAGGCAGAAATTTTGACATGTAGTTACTCTACTTTAGACATTTCTAACGCATTTAGCGCTTTATTTAGCACGCTAGAATGACCAAATATTTAAGTCGATTGGTATTAACTATTTGCACAGCCTTAGCAAGTAGATAGAATAGAGCCATTCAATTTTAGTTTTGTGATGTTATGGCCAAACCAGATAAGCAAGTCGATACGTTAAAAGTCCCTCCCCATTCAATAGAAGCTGAGCAATCTGTTTTAGGTGGTTTAATGCTTGATAATCAAGCGTTTGACCGAGTTGCTGAGTTAGTGGTTGCGCAGGATTTTTATACCCGAACTCATAAGCTGATTTTTGAGGCTATGGTTAGTCTTGCTGAAGGCGGTGATCCAATCGATTTGATCACTATTTCTGAGAGCTTAGAGAAAAACAATCAGTTAAGTAGTGTTGGTGGTTTCGCCTATCTAGCTGAAATTGCTAAGAACACGCCAAGTGCGGCGAACATTGATGCCTACGCGAATATCGTGCGAGAGCGTGCTGTTATTCGTGAAATGATCGGTGTTGCGAACGAAATTGCAGAAGCTGGTTTTAGCCCAGAAGGGCGTACCAGTCATGACCTGCTCGATTTTGCTGAAAGTAAAGTATTCAAAATTGCTGAGCAGCGTAGTAAAAGCACCGAAGGCCCACAAAACTTACACAGTATCTTAGAAAAAACCGTTGATAAGATTGAAGAGCTTTATCAGTCGCCACAAGATGGTGTGACAGGTGTAAGTACCGGCTATGCTGACCTAGATAAAATGACGGCGGGTATGCAGCCTTCTGACCTTATCATTGTGGCAGCACGTCCATCGATGGGTAAAACAACCTTTGCGATGAACTTAGCCGAACACGCAGCCATGACACAAGATAAGCCTGTACTTATTTACTCACTAGAGATGCCTTCAGAGCAAATCATGATGAGGATGCTGGCATCGCTAGGTCGTATTAACCAAACTAAGGTTCGTACCGGTCAGCTAGATGATGACGATTGGGCGCGTCTGTCGTCAACCATGGGCTTGTTGATGGAAAAAGGTAAGATGTATGTTGATGATGCATCGGGCCTAACACCAACAGATGTGCGTTCGCGTGCACGTCGTATTGCCCGTGACCATGGCGGTATTAGTATGATCATGGTCGACTACTTGCAGTTAATGCGTGTGCCAAGCTTGTCGGACAACCGTACCTTAGAGATCGCTGAAATCTCTCGTTCATTAAAAGCACTAGCAAAAGAGCTGCAATGTCCGGTTATTGCACTATCGCAGCTTAACCGTACCCTAGAGCAACGTGCCGATAAACGCCCGATCAACTCCGACTTACGTGAATCAGGCTCAATCGAGCAGGATGCCGACTTAATCATGTTTATTTACCGTGATGAAGTCTATAACGAAGACAGTACCGAAAAAGGCGTGGCCGAAATCATCATAGGTAAACAACGTAACGGCCCAATCGGTAAAGTACGTTTAACCTTCCAAGGTCAATTCTCGCGTTTTGATAACTACGCGGGTCCAGCCATGGACGACGAATACTAATGCGCTTAGCCATTGCCGAAATCAACCTACAAGCACTTGCTCATAATTTAGCGCAAGTGAAGCGCTTTGCGCCTGGTTGCAAAGTAATGGCGGTGCTTAAAGCCAATGCTTATGGCCATGGCTTAGTTAAAATTGCTCAATACTTAAATGATGCGGATGCATTTGCGGTTGCGCGAATAGACGAAGCGTTAGCGCTACGAGCAGGTGGGCTGACAAAACCGATTGTATTACTTGAAGGTTTTTTTCATAAAGATGATTTACCTATCTTGCTTGCCAATAACTTTCAAACCATTATTCACGATGAAAATCAGCTCGCAACGCTTGAAAATACAAGCCTTGATGCACCAATTGCGTGTTGGTTAAAGGTGAATACGGGTATGCATCGATTGGGTATTGCACCATCACAATTTGAGTCTTTCTACAGTCGGTTAAAAGCAAGCCCGAATGCCCGTGATGACATTAAATTAATGACTCACTTTTCGTGCGCCGACGACATCAATGATGAAAAGACTGCTCAGCAAATTGCCTTATTTGACTCACTGGCAGATGGCAAAAGTGAACAGCATTGCCTTGCAAATTCTGCTGGCATTATTGCTTGGCCAAAAGGCCATGGTGAGTGGGTGCGCCCTGGCTTGATGCTTTATGGCGTATCGCCAATGCTCAATGGCGTAGGGCAACAGCACGGACTTGAGCCTGTTATGCGTTTAACAACGCGAGTTATCGCTATACGCGATGTCGATGCCGATCAGTGTGTTGGCTATGGTGGACGCTGGCACAGCGATAAACCGACTAAGCTTGCGGTGGTTGCGATGGGCTATGGGGATGGTTATCCACGCCATGCCGAGCAGGGCACACCTGTGGTTATCAAATCACAACGCTATGGTATTGTTGGCAGTGTAGCGATGGATATGATCACGGTGGATATTGGTGATAACCGCGACAACATCAAAGTTGGTGATGAGGTGATTATGTGGGGGCCTGAGCTACCCGTTGAAGAGATTGCCCAGTGCGCAACAACCATACCTTACGAGTTACTGTGTAATATCACCCCACGTGTAAGCTACGAGTATCAAGAGTAACTTTGTTACTCTTTAATAAAATACACGTCACTGAATCCCATTCGTGCAAACTCTTGGTCACGAAAGTTACGTACTGCTGCAGAGCCTTTTGAAGTCATTTCGACTTGCTGTTCCATTTTTAAATAATTGGTTAAATCAATGCCTTCAGCCGCAGCAATAGCATGATACATATCGCGGTATTTATCTTTTGCAAAATTGATTTCGCGAGGCTGGTTTTTAAATTTGTAAGTGATGCGGCGTGCCATAATGAATCCTCAATGTTTATCGGGGCTGATTTTACACTAAAAAATAACCATAGCCATGACTTGTTAGTATAAGCGGGTTACAATGCAATACTTTTCAAAGACTCGGTAAATCATAATGAAACTTTCAGTAGAGATCAGTAAGTACCCACTACATCAAGACTACATTCCGTTTATCAAAGGTTTTATTGACCGTGTAAACAGTTATGAAGGGCTTAAAGTGGTCACCAACACCTTATCTACTCAGATTTTTGGTGACTATGATTTAGTGATGTCTGTACTTAATACTGAAATCAAACGTTCTTATGAAGAGTTTGGTAAAGCTATTTTCGTCTGTAAATTCTTACATGGTGACTTGTCGCCTAGCGAAGACTAAACCCTAAAGTAGCGCGTGTTATGGAATTTTTGAGCGAAACCTTCTCAGGCTTTACTGCCATGTCGCATTGGGAATATATTGCCGTTGCCTTATCGATGGCGTATTTACTGTTAGCGATCAAAGAAAGCTTATGGTGTTGGCCAGCCGCGTTTGTGAGCACCTTTATTTATACCGTAATGTACTGGAATGGCGCACTGTTGATGGAGTCGCTACTTAATTTTTACTACATGTATATGGCGGTATATGGTTGGGTGGTTTGGCGCAGGGGCGTGAATAATAAAGATCATCTGCCCATTATTTCATGGTCGTTAAAGCGTCATGCGGTGATTTTGCTTGCCACCTCACTGGCTTCAGTTGCCATTGGTTTTGTGATGACCAATTACACGCACGCTGATTTTGCTTATTTAGACAGCTTTACCACCTGTTTTGCAGTGGTGACAACCTACCTTGTTGCCAAGAAGGTACTGGAAAACTGGTTGTATTGGATTGTGATTGATGCGGCATCTATGTACCTATACTTTGAAAAAGGGTATTACCCAACCTTAGTACTTTTCGTGTTTTACACCATTATGGCAGCGTGGGGCTTTAAAACCTGGTATGAAGAATACGAGCAGCATCAGGCTAAGCCGCTTGCACAGCTATAGATGAAAACTGAGCAACAAATACACGCGCTTTTTACGCGCTTCAACTCACGTTTAGTTATCACCTCAATCAGCCCGCTGGTTGAGGGGCTAAGCAATGATAACTACCTAGTTAAAACAGCAAGCAAAGATTTTTTGGTTAAGCACTATCGCGACCACTGGCCGGCGATTGGCCTTGCGGCGCAAGCGCATTTTGCAAAGCAAAGCTGCTGTCCATCCCCACTTTGGTTAGAACAAGCAACCGATACGGCTATTTTCGAATACGTGGCAGGCAGCATTGCCAGCGGTGAGTTTTGTAGTAGCTTATTGCCCGACTTAGTTAATTTACATCGTTACCCTGTGCTAACCGAGCCGATGGATATTGCCTACGAAATTAACTACTACCAGCAAACAGCGCGTTATCAGCAACATGCTGAGCTAATTAAACAGTCACTGGCTTATATTGCTACAGCACCTAAAGATATGGGCTTTTGTCATAATGATTTAGTGAAAGAAAATATCATTGTGAATGAGACTGGTATGTTTTTAATCGACTTTGAATATGCCAAAAGCAACGATGTTTACTTTGACTTAGCTGCGCTGGTGGTGAGCTTTGCGTTAAATGATGAGCAGCAACTGGCGTTACTTAAAGGATATCAAGCGTTAGTGTGCGAACATCATGAGTTTTACTTATCAGTTGAAAAGCTCGCGGCATTTCATGCGCTTTTTTTGCTTTTATGTATTTGTTGGTACGAACAACGTGGTGCGATGGATAAAGTGGCGCCACTGCTAACACAGCTTAACCACTTCATAGAAAAAGCTAAAAATTAAAGACCGCCAATTCGCTCGGCAAGTTCTTTATATTTTTTTACGTCTTCTGGATCAAACAAAGGTTCACCTTTGTCATCTTGTGATTTCGAGATCAGTAAATGCTCGCGAGCAAGACGTTTTACGCGTTCGACTTTTACACCTAAAAACTCCGCGACTTGCTCTGTAGACATTAAACTCATGATCAAATTCCCCTTACATGGCAATACTGCCACCTTGTTATTAATTTTATTAAGTATACGTTAATACCTTGGTTCTGCACGAAAGTGAAGTGTTTTAATGCAAATTGCTGAATTTATGTGCATATAAAGGCCTCGATGCTAGCATTTAGCACAAGATGCCATTATCATTGCCGGGTTGTCATGCTGATATCGCGAGTCAGTATTGACGACGACAAATGTGCTCTCGTGGTGAAATGGATATCACGTGGCCCTCCGGAGGCTAAGTTGCAGGTTCGATCCCTGCCGAGAGCGCCATTTGCTCTTCACTTTAATATCTTCTAAGCTCGATTTATTCCTTCAGCAATCTCAAAAAGCTAATGACTTATCAACCTATTGCATGTGGCGACTACGATAAATATGAATTATGGTGCATGCATAAATCCTTATTACGCATTACCTTAGTATCTGGTGAGCAGTTAGAAGGAAAAGCAGAGACCCTTAAAATACTCAACTCCGATGGTGAGCACCTGATTTTGGCAACAAAAAAAGGCGAACATGCCGCCCGCCTTGATTTAATTAAAAAGGTTGTTGCGTTATAACCACTTCTTATTTTTAAAGTAAATACCAATCCCAACGGTTAGCACCACTAAGAAAATAATAAATAAGCTAAATGCGTAAGGGCTTTCAGTGCCCGGAATACCGCCTACGTTTACACCTAGTAAGCCAGTTAAAAAGCCAAGTGGTAAAAACAGTGCTGCAACTACCGACATCACATACATGCGTTGGTTTAGTTGCTCAGATACTTGGCTTGTTATTGCTTGTTGAATAATTTGCGCGCGTTCAATTGAGCTATCTAGCTCTTCTAAATAACGGATCAACATATTGGTTGTTTCGTTTAAGCGTGCTTTATCGTCTTCATCTAACCACTTATATTTGTTGTTTAACAAAGTAATAAGCGCTTCTTTTTGTGGCCTTAAATAACGTTTTAACGCGATTGTTTGGCGGCGTATTTGTGCTAATGATTGATGATCAAAGCCTTTGTTTGGTTCATCAATTTCATCTTCAAAGCCATCGAGTGTGTCATCTAAACTGTCGATAACAGCTTGCATACGCGATGTTAAGTTTTGCGCCAATTGGCAAACTAACTCAGAGATTGAGCAAGGACCATTGCTGCCATCGAACGATTCAACAACATCCTGCACCGATAATAAACGGCGCTTACGGGTTGTGATCACAATATTTTCGTTAATAAATAAGCGTAACGAGACCATGTCTTCTGGGCTTTGCGCAGGGTTTAGATTAACGCCACGCAAAAACAGCATATTACCATTAGTGACTTTGCTTAAACGCGGACGTGTTTCATCGGCAATAAGGGACTCAAGCTCGTAATCAGTTAATAAATTACTTTGCTCAAGCCAGTCAACGGCTTCAGCTTGGCTGTAGTCCATGTGCACCCAAAGTTTTCCGTGTTCGGGTTGCCAATTTTGCAGCTCAGTACTATTTTCAATAGCACGTGCACCGCCTTGTTCGTCTAAAATTAAGACATGAAGTAACCCATTGATCATATTGAACTCTCGTTTTACAAATAGTGCTATATGGTTGAGTAAATACATTAATATAGTCAAGACTACATTAATGAAATCGACTTATCGAGTGGATAAATATATTTCGTTGGTGTTTCTAGCTCTGTAGCGTATAAGACACTTTTTTAAAGAGGGCACATTAATGAGCGCAAAAATTATTGTTGGCTGGCGAGAATGGCTTGGCCTGCCTGAACTGGGAATAGAAAAAATCAAAGCAAAAGTTGATACCGGAGCGAGAACTTCATGTATTCATGCTTTTGACATTGAGGAATTTTCAGAAAATGGCGAAGCATGGGTGAAATTTACTACCCATCCTCTACAAGACGATGTAGAAACAACGGTAGAGTGTCGTGCCAAAGTAGTTGAGCGTAAGTATGTGACCAGTTCAAGCGGTCAGCGTGAGCTACGCTACTTTATTGAAACAAAATTAGTCGCAGGAACCCAAAGCTGGCCTGTAAGGGTGACTTTAAGTAACCGTTCAACAATGAAGTTTAGAATGTTGTTAGGGCGTACAGCAATGGAAAATCGCATAGTCGTTGATCCGGCTTTATCTCATTTATTATAGGAAAAGGACTTATCACACGTTGCTACGTGTATGAGTTTATCAGTTAAGGTTTTTAACTTATGAAACTTGGTATTTTATCTCGCAACCAAAATTTGTATTCAACACGTCGCTTAATTGAAGCCGCAGAGCAGCGTGGCCACGAAGTGAAAGTGATTGATGCACTTCGTTGTTATATGAACATCAATTCAGAGCAGCCAGAAATCCATTACCGTGGTGAAAATTTAAAGGATTTTGACGCTATCGTGCCGCGTATTGGTTCGTCAGTAACTTTCTATGGCTGTGCGGTATTACGTCAGTTTGAAATGATGGGTGTATACCCTGTCAATGAATCTGTGGCGATCACTCGCTCGCGCGATAAGTTACGTTCACTACAGCTACTTTCGCGTAAAGGTGTGGGTATGCCAGTGACAGGCTTTGCAAGTAAACCAGATGACGTAAAAGATTTATTAAGTATGGTGGGTGGCACGCCAGTCGTTATTAAGCTACTTGAAGGTACCCAAGGTATCGGTGTGGTATTAGCTGAAACACGCAAAGCTGCAGAAAGTGTAATCGAAGCATTTATGGGCTTAAAAGCCAACATCATGGTGCAAGAGTATATCAAAGAAGCGGGCGGTGCTGATATTCGCTGCTTTGTATTAGGCGATAAAGTAATTGCCGCGATGAAGCGTCAAGCGCAAGAAGGTGAATTCCGTTCTAACTTACACCGTGGTGGTAGTGCGACTTTGGTTCGTATTACTCCAGAAGAAAGAAAAACAGCTGTTGCTGCAGCTAAAGCGATGGGCTTAAACGTTGCGGGTGTTGATTTACTTCGCTCTGCACGTGGTCCATTGGTGATGGAGGTTAACTCATCACCTGGTCTTGAAGGTATTGAAGTTGCAACCGGTAAAGACATTGCAGGCATGATTGTCGAGTTTATTGAAAAAACAGCGGCATCAAAGAAAACTGCAACTCGTGGTAAAGGTTAAACCTTTACCCATAGGAAAATAAGCGCTCTATTAAAAGGAAAAGTGCGTGGCTAAGGTTAAGAAAAATACACCTTTTTCAATTTTAGGCGATACGGTGGGTGTTGGCGAACGTAAAACATTTGCGATTGAAGCTGCCAAGCTTTACACCCACTCGCCGTTAAATATTCCAATTGAAGTCGTCAATGGTGTGCAGCAAGGACCTGTATTAATGGTGTGTGCTGCAATTCACGGTGATGAGCTCAATGGTGTTGAGGTTGTTAGGCAGTTGCTTGCTAAAATCGATCCTGAGCAATTGCGCGGTACTATTATTGCGGTACCGATTGTGAATGTGTTTGGTTTTATTCATAAGTCACGCTACTTACCAGACCGTCGTGACATGAACCGCAGTTTTCCGGGCTCAACGCGTGGCTCGTTAGCTGGGCGAATGGCGAATGCGTTTTTTACTCAAGTGGCGATGCATTGTACGCATATTATTGATTTACACACAGGGGCAATTCACCGAACTAACTTGCCGCAAATTCGCGCTAATTTGAGCGACCCTGCAACAGCAGCCATGGCAAAAGCGTTTGGTACTCCTGCGGTGATTGATGCGTCACTTCGCAATGGCTCATTACGCAGTGAAGCTGCCAATTTAGGAATACCCGTTATTACCTACGAAGCCGGCGAAGCGCTGCGCTTTGACCCAATTGCCATTGCAGCAGGTGTGCAAGGTGTTGACTATGTGATGCGCCATTTAAAAATGGTGCGCGGCAAACGTGCTAAAAAGCTACCAGAGCCGATTATTGCAAGCTCGACGAGTTGGATACGTGCTGAAGTTGACGGTATTGTTCGTGCACAAGTATCACTGGGTGAGCGAGTAATGAAAGGGCAGGTCCTCGCTTATATAAGTAGCCCTCTTGGTGATGCTGAACTTGAACTACTCGCGCCGCGAAGTGGTATTGTCATTGGTCAGCAGACTATGCCGCTGGTAAACGAGGGGGATGCCGTATTTCATCTTGCTTACTTTGCTCATGCAAACAGCCTAGTTGAACAACAGCTCGAAAACTTTATTGATGAAATAAGTGATATTGAAGACGAGTTAAAAACCGCAGATTTAAATAACTAATACCCTATTCTGTAATTCAAAAAGCCAAACTATATGTTTGGCTTTTTTGTATCTGCCTGTCCCCATCTATTACTTGACCTTAGAGCAAGTGCAAGGTTTATAGTTTTTTACTTACTTAATTGTCGTAAGAATGACTAAAGGATCAAAGATGAAAATATTGCTATTTTATACAGGCTTATTCACGCTTGCTATTTCACTTACGCACGGCTTTTTTACAGAGCTAAGTGTTGCTCATATCGTGTTATTTCACCCTTTAGTCATTTTATTTAGTTTTATATTAATCGCCTATGGAAGCAGAAAAAGAACACCTTTTTAGCAAGCATCTCGTTAACTTTAAGCCGTTACTTTTTTGGGCCTAAAATACGTTTTATGGTTGGCGCTTTAGTCGCTGTTGGCGGGTTCTTTAACACCATTACAGGGCGGGTGACAAAGATGTTGTTTGGGTAAATCACTTTGTGACCATCAATATGCTCGAGTACAACATTCATTAAGCCCATTTCGATAATGCGGCCTTCTAAGAAGTTTGCACCGTCAATTACTCTTACCCAAAAGCCAACACGGCAGTCGTTTTGAATAAACATCAACAAGAAAGCTGTTAGGTTACTTAGTAAAGACCAGGCGGCAAAAAGCGCGACACCTAGCATGGCAAAAATTGATGAGCCAAGTACTAATAAGCCCCGTAGCTCTATACCCCAAAAAACTAACACTAAGCACAGCATAACAATGGCAAGAATGATATTGAGCAACAGCTCAGCACGGTATTCGCGATGCGGATCAGCCTTGCCTTTAATTGCTTTTAACAGCAGCTTTTTGGTGGTTTTACGCAGTAGCGGATAGAGCAAAACCGCGATAACAGTCACGATTAAATGATATTGCTCGTTAAAGAATTCGACGAAGTCCAAAAGGGTTCCTAAGTTAATATTTTACGTTTCGATTTTAGCTTTTTAGCTTAACAATAACACCACTTTAAAAGGTATTTTTAACCGTTACTAGCCATTGCACAGAGTCAATATCGTCATCTTGTTTGTTAATAGGTGCGGCAATATCTAGGTGAATAACCGTACCGGCATTGGCACGGCTTGGCGCTAAGCGCAGGCCCACACCCACATTTTGTAGCACGTTACCATTGGCACCATTATCTTTGTCGTTATACCAGGCTCTTCCAATATCATAAAATGCGGCACCACCGACTTTAAACAATTGCAGTAAGTCATATTCCCAGTAGTAGCGTTTTTCTAGAGTCACTAAAAAGCTGCGGTCGCCTACTTGGTAGTCAAGCGGGTAACCACGTAGGCCATTTTCACCACCAATAGTAAGTTGTTTATCAGCAGTGAGGTTTTCAGCATATTGTAAGCGTACTTTGGCGTACCAGCTTTGTCTTAGTGTGGTATTGAGATAATACTGTAGCTGCGTGCTGGCAAACAGGTTTTCAACGTCATCGGTTTCTTCATTCCAGTAGCCATCAAGGTCTGCTTTAAAGCGCCATAACTGGTTGTCCCCAGAGTAATGTGCTTTTGATAAAGATAACGAATAAATAGTACGGCTGGCATCGTCGCTAAAATCATCACTCGAATAACCGAGTAAGGCGTGGATATTCCAACCAAGGTTTAAATCTTCAGTACGGTAGATGCTATCGAAGTTTCTAACCTTAACGTAGTGATCTTCAAACCATTGGCCACTAACATAAGGGTAACTCAGCGTTCTATCTTCAGCGATAGGAAAGCGCGTAAATGGCGTTTCTCTAAAGGTTTCTTCTCGGTTTTCGATGCCAAGCTTAATGCGCTGGGTCCAACTATTACCAAGTTGTGATGAATGACCAAAGTAAGCGCGGTTTAATAAGGTTTTTTGCTCAAATTCGCTAACTACATCGCCGCGATAGTAAAGTGACTCTCGGCGCTGATCTGAGTAACTTGTAACACCGTAGCTGTAGGGCGTATCAATCGAGAAAAAAGGATAGCTTACATCGAGGTAATGACGTTTACCGTCATCGTTATCTGAATATTCTAAGCGGCCTTGATAGCGGCTAGAGAATATATGCGGATCATCATACACAAACAGGTAACCAGTACGGTCAGCATCACGGGTGCGACTAAACGACACTCGCTTACCCCAGCCTAAAAAGTTAGATTCGCGAAAGCCAATGCTCGACTCATTCTTACCACCACTGCGGCTAAAGCTTATTTCAGGTAATAAGGTCCACAGATCGCGCGTAATTACTTTTACATGTACGTTGCCATCACAATCGAGCTTTGCGTTGATACGCGCGTCATACAAGTAGCCTTGTTTACGCAGTAATCGTTCAGACTCAAGTAATTTACGTGGATTGTAAACATCACCTTCTTGAAACAATAAAACGCTGTGTATTACCTCTGGCTCTGTAGTCATGTGAGCGCGATTGGCAAAGCGAAATAAAAAGTTATTTTCTTCTTCAAGCTCAGTGTTAAATACGTTCAGCTGTTCAAGTTCAATAGAGACTATTTTACGGTTATTAGCGACATCGGGTAGGGGGTTATCTGCATCGAGCTGGCGGCGTAAGTTATTATCTTGTGATTTAAGCGTACGTTGGTTTTGACAATAATTATTATCGTCAGTAAATAACTGCTCTGCATGAACATTGGCTGCTATGCAGATTGGTAATAGTGTTATTAACCTAGCAACAAAGTGCGACTGCTTAAATCCCATTTACACCCTTAGTTGAGTATCTCCTGTGCAACTACTACATACTAAGCGTGGGAAAATGTCTAGCTTATTATTGTAATTGCGCTACTAAATACTGATGAAGTTGTGGTAATGCAGCACTGGCTTCTATGCCTTCAGCATTGATCCAAATACTTTCACTGTAATGTTCAAAGTTTAGATTAAAACTATGATCTGTAAAGTGAAAGCGTAATTGGTGACGATCAGCACCGGCATCAAAGTCGGCAGTTGTTATAGCTGGCGCGTGTAAGAAAAGGGTTGCCCAAAGCTCAAAGTCTTCATCGTGTGGAAGCTCACTCGACGTTACAAGAATAATCTCATGCTCGGCATCATAGGTTAGTTCAGTCATAGCAGTCCTAATTGGTGGCAAGATAGTCGCGAATGGTATTTAAAAACGGTGCGCCATACTTATTGAGCTTAGTGAAACCAACACCTGACACCTTCAAAAACTCACTGTCGTTGGTTGGCATTAACTGCGCCATTTCAGCGAGGGTTTTATCATTGAATACCACATAAGGTGGAACATCATCGGCATCTGCCAACTCTTTACGTAAAGCGCGTAATTTCGCAAATAGCTTTTTATCGTAATTAAACTGAGCGAGTTTATCTTGGTAAACGTGCTTAGCTTGTAAGCGAGGTTCAGCAAGTTGCAGTGCATATTCACTTTTAAGAACTGCACGGGCGGCTTCGGTTAAGCGTAATGACGAACCTTGGGTAATATCTTGGCTTAATAACCCTTGATGGATAAGCTGCCTTAAAATACTTAGCCAAAACTCCACACTGTGCTCTTTACCGATGCCATAGGTGCTTAATTGGTGGTGATTGTTATCTCGAATGCGGCTAGTGTTTGCACCGCGAAGTAACTCAACGATATAGCCAATACCAAAACGTTGCTCAGCACGATACACACACGATAAGGCTTGTTGCGCGACAAGTGTGCCATCAAAGCTAGTAGGTGGGTTTAAGCAAATATCACAGTTACCACAGGTTTCGCGTTTATATTCACTAAAATAATTGAGCAAGATTTGTCTGCGGCATGTTTGTGCTTCGGCGAAGCTTGCCATAGCATTAAAACGCTGCTCTTCAACACGACGACGTTGCTCGTCTTCAATATCTTCAAAAAAGCGGCGTACGCGGCCTATGTCTGCCGGGTCAAAATACATAATCGCTTCTGCAGCCAGGCCATCTCGACCTGCACGACCGGTTTCTTGGTAGTAAGCCTCGATGCTTTTTGGAATATCGTAATGCACTACAAAACGTACGTTTGGTTTATTAATCCCCATGCCAAAGGCAACAGTCGCAACCACAATTTGAATATCGTCACGGGCAAAGCCAGATTGCACAAATTGGCGTTGCTCGTTACTCATTCCCGCATGGTAGGCGGCGGCATTAAATCCAGCGTCAGCAAGTTTTTCGGCTACATCATCAACCCGTTTGCGGCTGGTGCAGTAAATAATGCCACTCTGGTTTTGCTGCTCTTTTAAATATCGAAGCAGTTGCACCATAGGTTTGAATTTTTCTTCTATGGTGTAACGAATGTTAGGTCTATCGAAGCTACCAGTGTGCACGTAAGGGTGGTTAAGCTGAAGCTGTTCAATAATATCGTAACGAGTTGCTTTATCTGCCGTTGCTGTAAGCGCCATCATGGGCACATGCATAAAGCGTTGCTTTAACTCGTTGAGCCGACAGTAATGCGGCCTAAAGTCATGACCCCAATGCGACACACAGTGAGCTTCATCAATTGCAAAAAGTGCGAGTTTTAGATGACTCAAACGCTCTAAAAATTCGTGTTGCAGTACTTTTTCTGGTGCAACATATAACAGCTTAATTTGCCCATAGTGCAATTGCTGATAAACAGCTTGCTGCTCTTCAAAAGGCAGGCTGTTGTTGATGTAGGCCGCTTGCACGCCGAGCGCTCTTAGTTGGGCAACTTGGTCTTGCATCAAGGAAATAAGCGGTGAGATAACCACAGTCACACCATCAAGGATTAAAGCGGGTACTTGATAGCATAATGATTTGCCTCCACCCGTTGGTAGGAGTACAAGCGAGTCTTGTCCGTCTAGCGCTGCGGCTATAATCGCTTCTTGGCCATCACGAAAGTCCTTGTAACCAAACACTTGTTTGAGTACGGCTTGTGGTGATCGAACGGGTGTGTTGGACATTGCGGTATTGGTATTCATCGCCGAGCATTTTAGTGGTTTTTTATGGCGATGTCTGTAGAAATATACCCAAACGACCTCAAGATGCAGAATTCAGCGTTTCACTGGTGCTTAATATCAAGGCGTTACTTTGCAACAATGGCAGTCCCTTTTAGGAAGTAAATACATGGGTTTATTTAGCGTGTTTTGGTTGCGTCACTGCTTAGGGGGCGTAAAATAGCGTTTTTAAACTATAAAGCCAAACTTATGCCTACCAACATTGAGCAGCGAAAAGGCGTCATTTTCGCTTGTTTAGCCTTTTTTATGTGGGGTCTTGCGCCCATTTACTTTAAGTTTCTACAGCAGATTTCTGCGTTTGAAATCTTAATGCACCGTGTTATTTGGTCGGTGTTATTTTTACTTCTTATTATTGCAGCTCGTCATCAATGGCAGCGTATTCGTGTGGTGCTCGGACAACCTAAATTACTTTTGATGTTGGTAATAACAGCAAGTTTACTTGGCTTTAACTGGGGGTTATTTATTTGGGCCGTGAACAATAATCATATGCTCGATGCCAGTTTAGGTTATTACATAAATCCATTACTGAATGTGTTATTGGGTATGTTATTTTTAGGTGAGCGACTACGCAAGTGGCAAGGCGTTGCGGTAGGTCTAGCGCTTTGTGGTGTGTTGCTTCAGCTTGTGAGTTTTGGTTCATTCCCTGTGGTTGCTTTCTCATTAGCAGGATCGTTTGCTATTTATGGGTTACTTCGTAAAAAGCTGCCGATTGAATCATTGCCAGGGTTATTGCTTGAAGCACTTATATTATTGCCAGTTGCGCTTATTTACTGGTGGTTGATGGCGCCATCAGCAAGCTCTGATTTAACTGCAAACGATTGGCACATTAACTTGTTACTCATTAGTGCTGGTGTGGTGACAACCTTACCGCTGTTATGTTTTACTGGTGCAGCAAAGCGTCTGCAATACAGTACCCTTGGCTTTTTTCAGTACATTGGCCCAAGCTTAATGTTTATGCTTGCCGTGGCATTTTACGGTGAGGTATTTGATGCTGAGCGTGTGGTGACATTTGCATGTATTTGGAGCGCTTTGGCATTATTTAGCTGGGATTCGTATCGTCAGAGCCGTAAGCAACGCAAAGCGCAATTAGAGGCTGTGACTAAGCCTGTGTAGGCTTAGCTTACTAGCTTGTTGCGGCCAGTGTCTTTAGCTTGATAAAGCTTTAAATCGGCCTGTTTTATTAGTTCATCCAAACTATAAACAGGCCCATTATGAAAACCAATCGACAGCGTAAACTTGATTCGGTCTTTACTGAACTCAGGGCTGTGCTTTTCAACAAACAAGCGGAATTTCTCTAAACGTTGCAACGATTCTTGTGGGTCTTGATCAGCAAAATAGACTGCAAACTCTTCACCACCAAAGCGGCCTACTAAGTTATCTTCAAAATACTTTGCCATACATTGCGATAGGCCCTTTAATACGTCATCGCCGGCATCATGACCGTAGTTATCGTTAATTGACTTAAAGTGGTCAATATCAATCATGGCTAAAGAGACTGAGGTATCTGACACTTTTGCAGCTTTCAGATGGCTGTTTGCTTCACCAAAGAAATAGCGGCGATTAGGGAGTTTTGTGAGGTAATCAGTGTTTGCTTGTAAACGAATCGTTTTAATGTTTTCAAGCATGTCGACGTTTTGGCTAAGTCGACAATAAAACTCTTCATTGTTAAATGGCTTGCGTAGGTAATCGTCTGCGCCAGATTTCAAAAAGCGCGTCGAAAGGTGCAAAGTATCGAGTGCAGATATGCCAATCACGGCTTTTTCATCGTTAGAATATAAACGGCGAATTTCGACACAGAGCTCATCCCCATTCATATTCGGCATTTCATTATCGGTAATGATCACCGATATTTTTGGGTTTTCAGCCAGTACTTTTAAAGCATCAACACCATCAACAGCTTCGAGTGTTTGGTATTTATGACGGGTTAATAAGTTGCAAATATGGTGGCGCGTTGCTGCTGAATCATCGACTACTAGTACTAATATTTGCTCATTACGAGGCAAGCGAGCCAGTTGTTTTTCTAGATATTGATAGGCTTGTTTATTTTCTTTGGTGATGTAATCAATGATGGGGTGTTTTTCAACGATATTACGTGTTGTTTCGTCAAGATTACCTGTCATTACAATGGTAGGAATGTCGGCTTCGATGGTGCAAGGAACTGCTTCACCGGTTGGCGCATCAGGCAGAATAAAATCTACTACGGCACAAAAGTAATTGTGCTTGCTAATAAGCTCTTTTGCCTCAGCTAAGCTACCGGCTATGTCGGCTTCATAGCCCACTTTTTGCGCGATGTGCTTTTGCACCCGCGCAATGGTTGGCGTATCTTCAATTATTAATATTCTTCGAGTCACAGCTTGCCTTGTAATAACTTATTGGCGAAACAAAAGTTATTACAAGTTTTAACCCTAAAAGGGTAAAAAAGCAAATTGTTATAGGCTGTCTGACTCAGAATAATATTCAACACTTTGTGGTGTTGAGGTCGCAATGCGAGAGCGCCCAAATAATGTGTGAAACTTGGTTTTACAGGTTGTTTGCTTAAGGTATTTGATCCAAGCGCGCTCAATCGGATTAGTCGCTTCAAGGTTACCGGTAACAACTTGTACAAATTGAGTTTGAAATTCATTTTGTGGTTCTAGGGTTTTGTTGTATAAACCCTTTAGAACAACACCATGCTGCTCGAGAATGTCGGCTTCTAGCAAAGTGAAGTGACCACTACGACCAAAACCGCGTGGGAAATTTTGATCATCATAGAATTGACGTTGGCTTGCAAATGCCTGACGAAGTGATGAAATGTCATTGCTCATGGCTTTATCCTCATGCCCTAATTTCTTGCTGGAGTATGGATCAAGTTGTCGATTTTATTAAACAAATTATTTTTATCGTAAGGGTAAAAAATGGATATCGATTTATTGAAGACTTTTGTTGAAGTGGTTCGTACGCGCCATTTCGGTAAAGCAGCTGAAAATTTATATATTACACAGTCTGCAGTGAGTTTTCGGATCCGACAATTAGAGCAAGGTTTAGGTGTTAACTTATTTATTCGTCAACGAAACAACATACAGTTAACGGCGCCAGGTGAGCGACTACTGCCACACGCACAAATGATCATTACAGGTATGCAGCGCGCAAAAGTTGATGTGGCACTTGCAGATAATATGCACAAGCAAATTAGCTTAGCGGGAACACCTAATATTTGGGATGCATTTTTACAGTTTGGTATTACTAATATTGTTTCTGCTATGCCGGGTGTGTCGTTAGTTGCTGAAGTTAAAGCACAGCAAGAGAGTACTCGCTTATTATTGGAACGTACATTAGATTTGGCGGTGTTGTTCGATCCCCCTAAAGTAGATGAACTGGTTGTACAGCGAATTTGTGAGCTACCCATTATTCCAGTGAGCGCCTTTGAAACTGCAAATAGTGAAAACTTTTTCGATAACCAATATGTTTATGTCGACTGGGGTACCACCTTTTCTTTATGGCATGCTCGTGAGTTTAACGGTCACGCTCCTCCTTATTTCAGAACCAGTACAGGTCGTATTGCGCTTGATTTAATTTTGAAATGCGGCGGTAGCGCGTTTATTCCTCAGTTATTAGTTGAAGAGCAGCTTGAATCTGGTGAGCTTTATCATGTTGAAGATGTTGCGCATACTTCGCGTGATGTGTTTGTTGCTTATCACAGAGATAATGAGCAAACCCCTTTATTAGAGAAGTTAGTGACCTTATTAACTGAACTACAAATAAAAGCTTAAAATTAATTTAATTTAGCTTTCATAAAAAATTAATGCTGTAACAGCAGGTTACGTTTTTATTTCAAAAATAATTACATTTTATGAAGCTAAATTGACGCTTTTGTTTCAATTGTCATCTTTCTGTCATTTTTCGCTGTCACACTGCGCGCATTGAAACACAACATGTGTTTTTTGTTGCGATTATTGAGGAAACGACATGAAATTTGCAAAGTCTAGCTTATTCCTAGCTTTATTTGGTGGTTTATCTTTTTCTGCATTAGCTGATGTAGATGTATATGGTAAAGCAAACGTGACTGTTCAATCATCAGATGATGGCGAAGGGTCTTTCACTGAAATTAAAAGCAATAACTCACGTTTTGGCTTAAAAGGTTCAGAAAAAATTTCTGAAGGCTTAGAAGCGGTTTATAAATTTGAGTTTGGTGTAGACGTATCAGACGCTGATTCAAAAGGCGACAATGACGATAACATCACTGCACGTAACCAATACGTAGGTGTTAAAGGTAGCTTTGGTCAAGTTGTTATCGGTCGTAACGATACAGCAATGAAGCAGTCTCAAGGTAAAGTTGATTTATTCAATGACCTTGAAGGTGATATCAAGAACGCATTTAAAGGTGAAAACCGTTTAGGCGACACAATTTCTTATGCTTCTAAAGACTTCAGTGGCTTCAAAGTATTAGCAACTTATGTAGCTGAAGATGACGTAGATGCTGATAATGGTTACTCAGTAGCGTTAACTTACGGCGATGCAAAACTTAAAGAAAGCAAACTTTATGCATCAGTAGCAGCTGACAGCGAAGTTAAAGGCTACGACATTGTTCGTGCAACAGTACAGGGTAAACTAGGTGACTTCAAACTAGGTGCTATGTACCAAACACAAGAAAAAGTGGATGGTAGTGCAGAAGCTGATGGTTACTTAGTAAATGCTGCTTACCAAATGAATAGCAACACTTTCAAAGTACAGTACCAAGTAATTGACTTTGACGAAGGCGACAAGAAAACAGCTATTTCTGCAGGTGTTGATCACAAGCTTAGCAAAAACACCAAAGTATTTGGTTTCTACTCAACGTTTGATACAGACAATCAAGTTGACCAAGACTACCTAGGTGTTGGTATTGAATACAAGTTCTAATCCAACCTTTGGATAACTCCCTAACTTGTCAGCCCAGCTAATTAGCTGGGCTTTTTTGTTCTAGCAGAAAAGTTAGACTTGCGATTAAGCTTGTGCGTAGTTTGATTTGCCTGCAAGCCAACGTTGAATCAATTTATCGGTAAGCTCTGGATAGTCGTTCAAAATTTTGAAGGCAATGGGTCTTACATGGTCGAGTGTTTGTTTATCGCGGTTTAAGTCGGCGATTTTAAATTCGGCTAGGCCTGTTTGTTTGGTACCAAGTACTTCACCAGGGCCACGGATTTCGAGATCTCGCTCAGCAATAACAAAGCCATCATTACTTTCACGCAGCACACCTAAGCGTTTTTGCGCTGTAGCTGATAATGGCGCGTGATAGAGTAAAACACAGTGTGATGCCGTAGCCCCACGACCAACACGGCCGCGCAGCTGGTGGAGTTGTGCAAGCCCTAACCGCTCAGGGTTTTCAATAATGATAAGGCTGGCATTTGGCACATCAACACCTACTTCAATCACCGTTGTGGCAACAAGTACATGAATATTGCCCGCTTTAAACTCACTCATAATGGCTTGCTTTTCAGCGGCTTTCATCCGGCCATGCACTAAGCCAACGTTTAATTCTGGCAATGCTGCTTTCAATTGCTCAGCGCTATCTTCCGCGGCTTGGCATTGCAGTACTTCAGATTCATCAATCAGAGTGCAAACCCAATACACTTGACGACCTTGCTCTGTGCACGCTGTTCTCACACGTTGAATGATTTCGTCTCGGCGTGCATCTGGAATCGCCACCGTTGTGATAGGCGTTCTACCGGGTGGTAACTCATCAATCACTGAGGTTTCTAAGTCAGCGTAGGCTGTCATTGCTAGCGTTCGCGGGATAGGTGTTGCTGTCATCACTAATTGATGCGGGTAACAGTCACCAAAGCGGCCTTTTTCACGCAGTGATAAGCGCTGATGAACACCAAAGCGGTGTTGCTCATCAATAATAATTAAAACGAGATTGTTAAACTCAACCTGTTCTTGAAATAACGCATGGGTGCCAACAATCATTTGCGCTTCCCCAGAGGCTATTTTTTCGAGAGTAACAGCGCGCTCTTTACCTTTACTTTTGCCACCTAACCAAGCGACTTCAACACCGAGTTGATTAAACCATTGGCTAAAGTTGATGCCATGTTGCTCTGATAAAATCTCTGTTGGTGCCATTAAAGCGACTTGGTAGCCTTCGCTGATAGCGGTGAGCGCACTGAGTGCTGCGACGAGTGTTTTACCTGAGCCAACATCGCCTTGTACTAGGCGCATCATCGGAAACGGGTGTTGTAAGTCACCTTTGATTTCTGCCACCACACGACTTTGCGCGTTAGTTGGGCTAAAGGCTAAATTAGCTAAAAACTGTTGCTCAAGTTGGTTATGAGGCTTTAAAGCAACCGCTTTTACCGTTTGCCCTTTTTGGCGCAGCTTTAAAAGGCTTAAGTTTTGCGCAAGCAACTCTTCAAAAACTAGCCGTTGCTGGGCAGGGTGCATACCTTGTTCAAGGGCAGTTAAATCAACATCGTTTTGTGGGCGATGTAAGGTCATAAGTGCATCGGCTAAACGCATTCCGGTTGGCTGAAACTGTTCTGGCAGTAACTCTTCGACAGGGTATTTAGTTAGTAGTGCAAGTGCTTGATCGCTTAGTGCACGAATAGATAACTGTTTTAGCCCTTCGGTAACAGGATAAACCGGCGTAAGCGTGGTATTAGTTGGTTGCTCAGAAGGGGTATCCGATAAGCTGTATTCCGGATGTGTCATTTCAAAGCCAACTCTGCCACGGCGGATCTCACCAAAGCAACGAATGATTTTACCTGTACTTAAGGCATTTTTTTGAGCCGCGCTAAAGTTAAAAAACCTCAGCGTCAATCGGCCCGTTCCATCATTTACTTGGCAAACCAGCATGCGTCTTTTTCCAAAGGTAATTTGGCTGGTTTCAATGGTGGCTTCAACACTAACATGGCTATGCGGTTGAAGTTCACAGATTGGGTGAATGCGGGTACGGTCTTCATAGCGGTGAGGCAAATGAAACAGCATGTCTTGCACCGTATGAATATTTAGCTTAGCAAGGCGCTCGGCCATTTTCGGGCCGACGCCTTTTAATTCAGTAATTGGGTATAACGCTAAGCTAGGATGACTCAAAGGTGACTCAAATTATTAATTAGTAGACTGTTTTTCAGTTTACTTGCACTCGTTAGTGGCTTCAAGCGGTTGCGTGTGTTTTAAAATGTTCCAGAACGTTTCATCAGCAACAATTTCACCATTTTCATCAAGCTCAGGGTACGGTAGCTCTTTTTCGCGGCATTGTTCGGCAATGATAGGGTGGCAGCCCTCAAACAAGATGCGGTGTTTAACTTTCGCATCAAGCATATCGCGGTTGTAAAGTCCGGCTTCTTCACGTTGGCGCTGAGCTTCAAATAGAATAAGTGCCGCAGCAACAGATACATTAAGAGATTGCACCATTCCTTGCATTGGGATAATGATATTTTTATCAGCATGAGCGAGGGCGCGTGGTGAAATACCATCACGTTCTTGGCCAACAATAACAGCCGTCGGTTTGGTGTAATCTATTTCACGAAAGTCGACTGCATCGTCGCTGAGGTGAGTTGCTAAAATTTGTACTTCCGGATTTTGTGCACGCATCATAGCAACGGCTTCATCGATATTGCGATGCAAGTGAGTTTCTAGCCAGTTTTTACTACCACCTGAGGTATTGTTAGTTAACCATTTTTGATTCTCTGGCCATACAGCATGAACATGATGGCAGCCTGTCGCGTCAGCTGTGCGAGCAATGGCTGATAAATTATGATGCTTATGCACTTCTTCTAAACAAACCGTTAGGTCCGTTTGGCGGCGGTCTAACACGCGCTTAACACGCTCAAAGCGAGTTGTATCCATAGTTGTGTGCTCGTTGACGGATTCTAATTGGCGCTGATTATACCCTAGGGAACAACAGCACGGCTAATAGGGTTTTGTAATGAGATCAGCGTTTCTGTTGATTGAATAGCTTCGATGGCTTGTATTTTGTTAATTAACACATCTTGTAGATGATCAATTGAGCGTGCCATCACTTTGATAAATATACTGTAATTACCTGTGGTGTAATAGGCTTCTACGACTTCTTCTAGCTCTTTTAAATGCAGTAAAGTTTGTGGGTAATCACGGGCATTGTTGAGGTTAATACCAATAAAACAGCAAACATCGTAACCAAGCTGTTTGGCATCAATACTGACTTGGGTGCCTGTAATAATTCCCGCTTGTTTCATCTTTTCGACCCGTACATGAATAGTCCCGGCACTTACTGCAAAGCGTTTAGCGAGTTCTGCATACGCTGTTCGCGCATTTTCCATTAAAGCATTAAGGATGTTTTTATCGAGATTATCGATTTGATAATTTTCCATGGTATTTATTAGTGTTAATTATTGAATCAATAAATTTTATAGCATTATTTTTATGAAAATTTCAATGTTAAGTTCTTTTTATTGCGGGTTATTGAAAATTACCTTTGTTTAGTTGAGGATTGTTTTAACAGGAGGGGCCAAGCAGCGGGTTTCTCTAATTAAGCAAGTAACAATAACTGGGAATGAGGCCAATTATTATGAGTTCACACTACCTGCAGCAACAGCAGCAAATTAGTAAAGTAAAACAGTTTTTTTCAAGCCAATTAGAACAACAATTAGGGTTAGTTGAAGTACAAGCGCCGATCTTGGCTAAAGTAGGCGATGGTATTCAAGATAACTTAAGCGGTACTGAAAATGCTGTATCGGTAGCAGTGAAAACAATTCCGGGTAGCCAATTTGAAGTAGTCCACTCATTAGCTAAGTGGAAACGCAAAACCTTGGCTGATTACGATTTTTCGGTAGGTGAAGGACTCTATACGCACATGAAGGCGCTTCGTCCTGATGAAGAATCTTTAAGCCCAATTCACTCGGTGTATGTTGACCAATGGGACTGGGAAAAAGTGATTTGCGAGAGCACTGAACGTACCTTAGACAAGCTAAAAGAAACCGTGACATCACTTTATCAGGCGATTAAAGCAACCGAACGCTTTGTCGCAAGCGAGTTTGATTTAACGCCGTTTTTGCCCGAGCAAATCACTTTTGTACACAGTGAACAGCTACGTCAGATGTATCCTGACTTTACAGCGAAACAACGTGAAAAAGCGGTAGCACAAGAATACGGTGCGGTATTTTTAATTGGTATAGGCGGCACACTTGCCGATGGTAAAATTCATGACGTACGAGCACCGGATTATGACGATTGGTCAACACAAACCTGTAGTAAATTTGCAGGTTTAAACGGTGATATTTTAGTTTGGAACCCTGTGCTTGAAGATGCATTTGAAATCTCTTCAATGGGCATTCGTGTAAGCCCTGATGCATTAGCTACACAATTAGCGATTACAGGCGACCAAGCTCGCCTAGAGTTTGATTGGCATAAACAGCTACTGGCGAAAAAGTTTCCGCAAACAATAGGTGGCGGAATTGGTCAATCACGACTCGCTATGTTGCTGTTACAAAAACAGCATATCGGGCAAGTACAAGTTGGTGTTTGGCCTGAACAGCTAAAACAGCAAGTGGAAGGAATTCTTTAAAGAGTAATGACCCTGGTAAAAAGAGGCTTTAAGCCTCTTTTTTTATTAACTGGTTTTAAACTCTACCTCAACCTTGTTTTCTTCAAGCTTTACCTTACACGGTGGGTATTGGCGGTTAGTGAGTAGAACTTTTTCGAAAATGTGAATTTCGACCCCTGAATGCAGTTTTTTATTAACGACCAATTGCGCATCTTCCAGCAAATCATGAAGGTGATGCTCTAAGCTTGATAGCTTTTTCTCTAGTATTTCAGCTTGTTCACAATAGTGCATTTGTGTGGCACCAATCTTTGCGAGTAACTGTTTTTTCTTTTCGGCGTCTTTTACTTGATCTGCTTTTTCGATAGCTGATTGTAATGTATCAAGTTGTGCATCTGTTTGTGCTAAATCTTTTAAACACTGATCTGTTTGCGCGGTGACATCAGCACCCGAAGCCGCTAAGTGAATGACCATTTTAGCGCCAGATTCATTGCCAATTTCGCCGGCAATTAACATTTGTGCGTCTAAGATCTCTCCGCCGAATAGCTTGCCTTGCGGGTTATCTTCTTGGCCTATTTGCAATAGCTTAGTGGCTTTCATCGTACAATGGCTGGCTTGACGTTCAATAAGAATATTATTGGCTTCAAGGTAGCAGTATTGACCATGTGATAAGTGAATGTCACCTTGGCTGATAATATTACAAGACAACTTTTTATCTTCGAGCTGGTGACCAATTACACCTTGTTTTATAGTGATATCGCCAGCCGCTGATAAATGGCCTGATTCCACAGTACCCATAACTGTGATATCGCCTTTGGCATTAATACGCATGCCTGGTTCAACGTTATGAGTCACAATGACGCTACCTTCAAAATCTACGTGACCACTTTTTACGTTTACATCGGCAATAGTAAAAATATCATCGACACGCATACCGTTGGCAATATCCACTGGTACACCAGCGATCACAGAAATTAGCTCAAGCGGGTTGTTTTTTGATATTTCGGTGCCTTCACCTGCGACTAGTTTGGTGTTTTCCCCCGGTTTTGCAGGAAGTACATCACCAGTAACAGTAAAGCCTTCTTTGCCAGGAGTAGCAGGAATTTGTTTTATAAGTAATACACCAGGTTCGACACTGGCGAGCTTGCCAAAGTCACGCATATCGGCTGTGCCGTCTTCACGTAGCTTAGGTGTTTTTAAGCGGTCTTTTAAGGTCTCAACCTGTGGTACAAACTTAGACGGTTGGCCATCAATCGGTAAACGGCCTTTTGCGAGCACTCCTTTAGCAACTTCACCTGCAGGTAGCTCAAACTGTTGTTGTAATAACTTTTCTAAGAAAGCTTGCTTATAACCGCGGGCAACACCTGCTTTGATAAGCTCTTTTTTAGCATCGTCAAGCGTCATGACTTTGCCGCCTTCAGCTAAAGTCAGCTCGCCTGTAGCCAGCATTTTGTCATCACTCAGGGTAACAACTAGGCTCGCATCATGTTTAGAGGCAACAACAAGCATGCGCTCATTTGAATCGCTTTTAAAGAAATTATTGATAGCTTCATGATCCACTCTGCATTCGCAAAATGGTGACTTTTCTAATGCTTCGATAATAAACGCAGCACTAGGAGGTGAGTTTTCATGAACATCTAATAAAACGTTGCCGTTGTGAGCGAGCTTAAACACCTGGAGATCCTTTTTTACTACATTAGCTAAAGGTTTTACTTGTTATAACAACAGAGTGCTAGAGATTTGCTAATGAGTCAAGAATTTCGGGTGAGGGAAGTAAGAACTTTTTCTAAAAAAGTGCCAGCAACTTTGCGTTGCTGGCAGGGCTGATTAGTTTGTTGAAGGTAGCTCCATGATACCGTCAATTTCAACTTGCACGCCTTTTGGTAGCGCACGTACGCCAATTGCGGCACGTGCAGGGTATGGTTGCTTAAAGTACTGGCTCATCACTTCGTTAACAATCGCAAAGTTAGATAGGTCAGTTAAAAAGATATTCACTTTTACCATGTCTTGAATTTGACCACCCGCAGCTTGGCAAACAGCTGTTAGGTTTTTGAATACTTGGTGAGTTTGCTCAGTAAAGTCTTCAGAGATCACTTCCATCGTCTCTGGTACAAGTGGGATTTGACCTGATAAATAAACAGCCGTGCCTACTTTAACTGCTTGGCTGTAAGTACCGATTGCTGCAGGCGCATTATCAGTAGAAATAAAAGATTTGTTCATGATTATCCTTGTTACTTTTTACGATAGACTCTTTGCACATCAGGCATAACGCGAATGCGGCGCATAATGTTAGCAACATGAACGCGGTTTTTAACCGTGATGCCTAAATCTATCATGTATAAATTACTTTCTTTTTCGTCAGTCGCTATTTCAACAATGTTGGCTTGGGTTGAGGCAACAACATTGGTTAATTTAGCCAGTGCACCTTGGTGATTGATAATCTCAATACGAAGGGCTGCAATATATTCTTTCTCTGGGTTATCGTCCCATTTTACAACTAAGTATTTTGAGCGCTCTTTTTCCCAACCTCGAATGTTTTTACATTCTTGGCGGTGAACAGTAAGGCCTTTACCTTGGCTAATATAAGCAGTAATAGCATCGCCAGGGACTGGTCGGCAGCATTTAGAGTAATTAACTAACATGCCTTCAGTACCGATGATGGTCGCTTTTGCTTTTTGTGCAAGGTCGTCTAGGTCGTCTGCATCAACTTGCATCAAGCGTTTTGCAATAAGCACACTCATAAGATTACCTGAGCCTATTTCGACTAATAGCTCAAGTACGGTATTAAGTTCATGCTCTTGAAGTACACGGCGAATGTTTTCATCTGGAATATCATCCAGTTTGGTTTCACCAAGTGCTGAGTCTAGTAAACGTCGACCGAGCAGCATGGCTTCTTCATGCTGTTGGCTCTTCAGGTAATTGCGAATACCTAAACGTGCTTTACCTGTTACAACAAAGTTTAACCAAGTTGCATTAGGGTGCGCCCCTGAGCTGGTAATGATTTCGACTGTTTGCCCTGTATCAAGTGCCTTGCTTAGTGGGTGAGGTTTACGGTTAACGCGTGCACCTACACAGGTATTACCTACATCAGTGTGAACTGCATAAGCAAAGTCGACTGCTGTTGCACCCATAGGTAGTTCAACGATACGGCCATCTGGCGTGAAAACATAGATCTCTTCAGGGAATAGCTCTGTTTTAACGTTTTCAACAAACTCAAATGATGAGCCCGCACTTTGCTGAAGCTCCAGTAAGCTTTGCATCCATTGGCGAGCACGCTGCTGTGCTGTGTGGCCTGCGCTATCACCTGCTTTTTTATACATCCAGTGAGCAGCCACCCCTTTATCTGCCATATGATCCATGTCGTGGGTACGAATTTGAATCTCAACAGGAATACCATGAGGGCCAACTAATGAGGTATGAAGCGACTGATAACCATTGGTTTTTGGTACGGCAATATAATCTTTAAAACGGGTTTCTATTGGTTTGTAAAGGTTATGAGCAACACCTAATACACGATAACAGGTATCCATATTATCAACATTGATACGGAATGCGTAGATATCCATCACTTCGTTAAACGACAGCTCTTTATTAAGCATTTTTTTGTAAATGCTATAAAGGTGTTTTTCGCGGCCAGATATAGTTGCTTCGATGCCAGACTCTTCTAAACGCGCTTCAATTTCAGTCTTAATATTGCTGATAACTTCTTTACGGTTACCACGTGCTTTGACTACTTCTGATCTTAATGCGCGATGACGCATCGGGTATAACGCTTGAAAGCCTAAATCTTCTAATTCATTTTTAATATCATGAATACCAAGGCGGTTCGCAATTGGTGCATAAATCTCTAATGTTTCACGGGCAATACGACGGCGTTTGTCAGGACGCAGTGCGCCCAAGGTACGCATGTTGTGAGTACGGTCAGCCAGTTTAATTAAGATCACGCGAATATCTTGAGTCATCGCCATGATCATTTTGCGGTAGTTTTCGGCTTGGAATTCTTTTTTATCTTTAAAGCTGAGCTTATCTAGCTTACTCACCCCTTCAACAAGTTCGGCAACGGTGTCGCCAAAAATTTCAGCTAAGTCTTGTTGGCTAAAGTCGGTGTCTTCAATCACGTCATGCATCAGGGCAGCCATCAGCGTTTCGTGATCTAAGTGCATGCCGGCAAGTATTTGTGTCACTTCGACAGGGTGGGTGATATAAGGCTCGCCACTTGAGCGTGTTTGGCCTTCGTGGGCTTCGCGAGCGACCACGTATGCTTTTTGTACCAGCTCAATATCAGCAGGTGGTAAGTATTCGGATATTTTCTTTTTGAGGCCTTCGAATAGATACAAAGTCACACTCCAATGCGCAAATGAAGTAAATCGGTAACGGTATGAATAGAATATACGATGAAAAGAAGGGCTTGCCAACGGCTAGTGTAGAAATACTAGCCGTATAGCTAAATCAAAGCGGGGAGCTTGATTACTGGTTGCCACCTACGATAGCAGCCACAGCAGCCATTTCTGCTGCTTCTTGATGTTGTTGTTCTTCACGATCAATTAAGTCCATAGAAGAGCTATCTACTAACCCTTTCTCAATTTCACGTAAAGCAATAACCGTTGGTTTGTCATTTTCAGCATCAACGAGTGGATCTTTACCACCAACCGCGATTTGGCGGGCACGACGAGCCGCAACTAAAATTAAGTCAAAACGATTACCAATTGCATCTACTGCATCTTCAACAGTTACGCGAGCCATCTTAGCACTCCAAATAAATTCTTAAGCAAAGGCGTAGTTTACTGTACCAAGTTAAATTCGCCAATAGCTTGTGGTTAATTTTTATCTTATTCTTAAAAAGTATTACTTAAGTAAGTTCTCTAATAACGCCTGATGGCGCACAGTTTGGCTTTTTAACGATAAACGTTTGGCCATAACAATAGTTTCGATTTCTGTAAGTGCAGTATCAAAGTCATCGTTAACCACAACATAATCATACTCATTATAGTGTGATGTTTCTGATTGTGCTTTTGCCATTCTTCCTGCGATTACCTCAGCAGAGTCTTGACCACGGTTATTTAAGCGTGATTCAAGTTCTTCTTTTGATGGTGGAAGAATAAAGATAGTCTCAACATCATCAACTAATTTGCGGATTTGCTGAGCACCTTGCCAATCGATATCTAAAAATACGTCAATACCTGCTGCAAGTTGGCTTTCGATTGCTTGCTTAGACGTACCATAGTAGTTATCGAACACTTGCGCCCATTCAAAAAAGTCATTTTTCTCAATTAGCGCTTTGAACTCATCCACAGAAACAAAGTGATAGTGCACACCGTTTTCTTCACCCGGACGAGGTGAGCGAGTGGTATGCGAAACCGATACTTTCATATCGCTGTGTTTCTTTAGTAAAGCACCAATTAAGCTTGATTTACCAGCCCCTGATGGAGCTGACAAGATAAATAAATTTCCGCGAGTTTGCGCCATGATCTGTCTCTAATAAAAAATAAACAGGCTCGGACTATCGCTAATCCAAGCCTTTAATTGAACTATTGTACTTTATTTCGCTAAAAGTGCTCAAGTTTGCCTGCTTTTAGACTTTTCAAAACAAAAGACCCAGCAGATGCTGGGTCTTATAAAAATGCTATAAATCTCGTTTACTCGATGTTTTGAATTTGTTCGCGCATTTGCTCGATTAACACTTTTAGTTCTACAGCAGCGTTTGTGATATCACTGTTGATAGACTTTGACGCTAACGTGTTTGCTTCACGGTTAAACTCTTGCATCATAAAGTCTAGGCGTCGGCCACATGCGCCGCCTTTAGTTAAGATTTTTTTGGTTTCTTTAACATGCGACTTTAAGCGGTCAAGTTCTTCAGCAACATCTTGTTTTTGCGCAAGATAAATAAGTTCTTGCTCAAGGCGAGACTCATCGATGTCTGTTTTTAGTTCTTCTAGCTTTTGGTTTAGTTTTTCGCGCTGCCATTTAGCAATTTCTGGCAAGTGGCCTTCAACAATGGTTACTTGCTCTAAAATAGCATCAAGGCGAGTTGCAATCATTTCTTGTAAGTTTGCGCCTTCATCGCCGCGAGCTTGTTTAAAATCTTCAATTACTTGGTCAAACCCTGCAATTAGCGCAGTGTTTACACTATCCATATCGAGCTCTTCGGCTTCCATAACGCCAGGCCAACGTAAAATATCAACAGGGTTAATGTCACCATTGCTTTGGTTTTGCACCCATTGTGCGCTTTTAATTAATTGCTCAGCGAGTGATTCATTAATCGTTAACTCACCAACATGCGCTGGATTTGCAGCAAACTTTAAGAAAACTTCAACCTTACCGCGTTGTAAATGTTTACGTAAACGCTCACGAATAACTGGTTCCATGCCACGAAATTGCTCAGGTGCGCGGATAAAAGTTTCAAGGTAACGTTGGTTTACTGAACGAATTTCCCAAGTGCCAGTGCCCCATTCGCCTTTAATTTCGCGGCGCGCATAAGCTGTCATGCTGTGGATCATGGATGATTTCCTAGTGTTATTAAATTTACAAAGTTGACTGATTATACCGAATCAGCTTTTAACCTCTAGCGTAAATTTTCTGAAATGTGCTTTTCTGATGCAGTTAATTATGTAAATGAACATGGCATCTGGCACCACATCGACTTATAATGTGGCAAATTCAGAATTAAGGGGATCGTTAATGCGTCCAAGCGAAAGAACACCTAACCAAATTAGACCGGTTACATTCACACGTAATTACACTATGCATGCTGAAGGTTCAGTATTAGTAGAGTTTGGAAATACTAAAGTTTTGTGTACAGCAACTGTTGAAGCTGGTGTACCACGCTTTATGAAAGGCCAAGGTAAAGGTTGGGTTACGGCTGAATACGGTATGTTACCTCGTTCAACACATACTCGTAATGGCCGTGAAGCATCGCGCGGTAAGCAGGGCGGTCGTACTATGGAAATTCAACGCTTAATCGCACGTGCACTTCGTGCTGCGGTTGATTTAAAGGCGTTAGGTGAAAACACCATTACTATCGATTGTGATGTTATTCAAGCTGATGGCGGTACACGTACAGCATCAATCAGTGGCGCGTGCGTTGCATTAGTTGATGCGCTTACTTACATGCGTAGTAAAGGTATGATTAATTCAAACCCACTTAAGCATATGATTGCGGCAATTTCAGTTGGTGTATATAAAGGTCAACCAATTAGTGACCTTGAGTACCTAGAAGATTCTGAAGCCGAAACAGATATGAACGTGATCTTGACCGAAACCGGCAAAATCATCGAAATTCAAGGTACAGCTGAAGGCGAACCTTTCTCATTCGACGAACTTGATGAGCTACTTACATTAGCTAAGCACTCAATTCGTGAAATTATCGACGTTCAAAAGCAAGCATTAGCTTAATAAAGAAGTAGGTTTATTAGTTATGAAAGATTATCAAAAAGAGTTTATTGAATTCGCACTTGAAAAGCAGGTGCTTAAATTTGGTGAGTTTACTTTAAAGTCTGGCCGCACTAGCCCTTATTTCTTCAACGCTGGTTTATTCAATACCGGTCGTGACCTTGCACGCTTGGGTCGCTTTTACGCTGCAGCACTTGAAGATGCGGGCATTGATTACGATGTATTATTCGGCCCTGCTTATAAAGGTATTCCAATCGCAACGACTACAGCGGTTGCTTTAGCTGATCATCACGACAAAGATGTACCTTATTGTTTTAACCGTAAAGAGAAAAAAGCACACGGTGAAGGTGGCACATTAGTAGGCTCTGAACTTAAAGGTAAGATCATGTTAGTTGATGACGTGATCACTGCAGGCACAGCTATTCGTGAGTCTATGGAAATCATTGCAGATAATGGTGCAGACTTAAGTGGTGTTTTAATTGCACTTGACCGCCAAGAGAAAGGTAAAGCTGAGTTATCTGCTATTCAAGAAGTCGAGCGTGACTTTGGCACTAAAGTTATCTCTATTGTAAAACTAGCTGACTTAATTAGTTACTTAGAAGCTAAAGGCACAATGGATGAGCATTTAGCTGCAGTAAAAGCATACCGTGATCAATACGGCATTGCTTAACACCTAAAAACGCGAACTATTTAAAGGCTCAGCTATATTGCTGGGCTTTTTTGTTTTTAGAGTATTGTACTTTTATGGCCTTAAATACGGTCAAAAAGTTACTGAAGCGTTAATAAAGTTTCTCTTTTGTGGTGTTTAGACTAAAAAGGATACAAAAGGCAGTTTTTTTAAAGTTTTCTCAAAAAAGTACTTGCGTTAATTCGCCGCATCCCTATAATGCGACCCCACTGAGACGGCAGACAGCAACGCTTAGCGAGGCAAGAGCAACTCAGGGTGTCAAGTAAAACTGAGTTTTGAAAAAATAAACTTTTCTCAAAATTAAGTGTTGACAAAAATAATGGCTTGCGTAGAATGCACAGCCCTTGAGGCGCGAAAGTATCTCAAACGTTCTTTAACAATATAAAGCAATCATCTGTGTGGGCACTCGTACAGATTGAGTTCTAACAGCGAAACTTAGTTTACTAGGTAACGCAAACAAATTTAGAGTCTCAATTTCTTATGAGTGACTATATAGTCAATTTATACAGAATTCATTGAGCACGAAACTTCGGTTT